>NZ_JAPQLK010000130.1:0-13493 GCF_028981785.1 Wolbachia endosymbiont of Drosophila leontia | reverse complement strand
CGAAGGGTGTCAAGTAAGTTTTTTCGTTTCTATTCCCAATAAAAGTTTGTTATATGGTTATGCAAGAAGTTTAATACTCATAGTTTCAAGCATATACTGAAATATTTCATTAGCTATAGCAACATCTTGGCGTGGGGCTTTGCCGTGTTCTATAAACACAGAGATTGCATAGCGCGGGTTATGGTAAGGGCCATAAGCGATAAATAACTTATGACTTTCACCCTTAGAGTTTATCTCTGGTGTACCGGTTTTACCGGCAATTTGTATACCGCTTAGCCCTTTCTTATAGGTTCCAGTTTTAGAATTCACCACATCAAACATAGCTTTTCGAACTATGCTAAGATGCTCACAATCCACATCAATATCGGGAAAATCTTGTATTGTTTCATTCATCTTAATGCGGGGAATTACCTCTTTTCCTGTTGCAATCCTCGCTGCAAGAACTGCAAGCTGCAGTGGTGTTGTAAGCATATACCCTTGTCCTATAACTAAGTTGATAGTGTCACCTAAATACCACTGCGAATATAGCTTTCGTGTACGCCAATCTCTATCTGGCAACAGCCCTGGAGCTTCTTCTTTAAACGTTCCAATCAGTGGCCCACTTCCAATACCAAATTTTCTGGCCATTTCTACCAGAGAGTCTACACTTATTTTTTTCCCTATATTATAAAAGTAAGTGTTGCATGATAATGCCATTGCCTCATTTAAAGATACATACCCATGGACTTTGCTTTTCAGACAACGAAATTTCCGCTCACCTATTTTCATATAGCCCTTGCACGAGAATTTCTCTTCTGGTGTTATTATCCCGTCTTTTAAACCCGCAAGCGCAACTATTACTTTAAATATTGAACCAGGTGGAATTTGATATGATAACGCACGATTCACAAGCGGTAATGAAGGAGCATTCAAGTTTTCCCAAGTCTCATTTGGTAGCCTGCTAGCAAAAAGATTATTATCGTAAGAAGGTGAATTATATAATGCTAAAATTTCTCCATTATTTACATCAATTACCACTGCGGAGCCCTGGTGATCTTTAAATACCTCTGCGGTTTTCTCTTGCAGATTAATATCAATTGTCAGTTGTACATCTTGTCCGTCTTGTTGTGGTATGCTTGATAATTCTTTTATGACGCGTTTTTCAGAATTTATTTCCTGCTCAGATTTTCCTGACTTGCCTTTCAATATATGATCATATGTATATTCAATACCGCTGATTCCTACTTCGCTTATGCCTTGCTGTCTTTTTGTATATCCGATTACATGAGAACACATTGAACCAAACGGGTAATAACGTTTATAAAGAGCAGTTATTTTTTCTGACGATTTTGCTATTTTAGACTCGACTTCTGATAATGTCTGCAAATCAACTTCCTTACCAGAACCATCAAACAAAACAACATACGAAATTTTGTTTACCGCAAGTTCAATGCTATTCCTATCTAAAATTTTGCCCCGCTTAGGCATAATAGTAGCAACTCTTATTCTATTACTATTAGATAGTGCTTCGTACTTTTGTCTGTTTCGTATTTGTAAATTATATAACCTGCAACTAAAAACCGCAGAAATGGTAAGCTGAATACCACCTAATATGAATGCTCTGCGGTTAAAGACTTTGTTTTTTGTCCACATAACATTCCTTCAAAACGCACTTTTTTCCCCTCTTTTATTGTTACACTTCTGGCTTTTACCGTATTACAAACCCTTTTTTCCCACTCACTTAAGGTCACAAACTTATAACCTGATTTTTTTAGTATTTTAATAATATGAGGTAAAGCTTCAATTGTGTTTGACCTGTTATTGTGATCATGAAACAGTATAACTGCTCCATTATGTACATTACTTAAAACTCTTTCAACTAAAGTTTCCGGCTTATCACCTTGCCAATCTAGCGAATCAACCGTCCATAATATTGAATACATATTTAATTGATCAGTATTTTCAATCAGATTATCGTCATAACATCCATATGGCGGACGAAACCATTTTACATCTTGTTTTATTGCATTTTTAACTGCTGTATTTGTCTTTTCCAATTCTTGCAATTGTTCCTCACTTGAAAGTGATGTCAAATTCCTATGCGACCAAGAGTGATCGCCTAACTCATGACCTGATTCATGAATTTTCTTTACTATTTCAGACGTTTTTTCATTTATACGTTCACCAAGCACAAAAAATGTTGCTTTTGCTTCATAGCTTTCCAGAACATTAATAATATCGTTTACTCTATTGTTAGACGGTCCATCATCAAACGTAAGCGCAACAAACTTATCGTCGTTGTTCAATAATTTTTTTATATTACTTAAATTTCTATATGATAGATCTAGATTACAACTGAGCCCACAGTATGGTAAATTAAAATTACAATCACTACAAAAAGCCGTACTTGAATATAGTAAGAAAAAAGTGATTATCCTTATAAACATTTGTAATCAGCAAAGTGATAGAATACTACACTTTTTTGCTAAGTTAAGCCATCTTTAATTGCTGTAGCCTTTACTTCATCGCTTCTTTAATATATTGTATTAACAATTTTATATAATATATTATGATTGCAAATATAAATACCGTTGCGCTTCAGGGAATTAGCACAGTAAATGTCAATGCACAAATTCATATGGCAAATGGTATTCCAGCTTTTAATATTGTTGGATTGCCAGACAAAACTGTTGCGGAATCCAAAGAACGCATCAGAGCAGCGTTAAATTCAATCAATCTACTACTACCTCCAAAAAGAATTATAGTTAATCTCTCCCCTGCGGATTTACTGAAAGAAGGTAGTCATTATGACTTGGCTATTGCTATTGGACTACTTGTTGTAATGAATGTGATACCAGTTGAAAAAGTTCAGTCTTATATCATTATGGGTGAGCTTGCCCTTGATGGCAGAGTTATTCCAGTTTCAGGAGTGCTGCCAACAGCGATCAATGCAAAACAGGCAAATAAAGGAGTAATTTGCTCAAGGGGAAATGGAGTAGAGGCTTCATGGGTAAAGAATGTTTCAATTCTAGCTATAGAGAAATTAACTGATATTATCAGACACTTTAAGGGTGAGCAATTAATTCAGCCAGTAATTTTTAAATATAGTGATGCACCCAAAGAAAAAAGATTGGTTCCCGATATGAAGGATATTAAAGGCCAAGTTGTTGCAAAAAGAGCAGCTGAAATTGCAGCAGCAGGTGGGCATAATATGCTTCTTGTTGGCCCTCCTGGTACTGGAAAATCAATGCTTGCTAAGCGCTTTATAGGATTGCTGCCTGATTTAACCGAACAGGAGATGATTGATGTTAATATTATTTCCAGCATAACAAAAACTGGTAATGAAATATTCAAAGTAATTCGTCCCTTTCGTGAACCTCATCATTCATGCTCTATGCCAGCGATGATAGGGGGAGGAAAGAATGCAAAACCTGGAGAAATTACCATGGCTCACAATGGCGTGTTATTCCTTGATGAGTTGCCAGAATTTCCAAGACTTGTGCTTGATTCTCTGCGCCAACCACTTGAAGATAGAAAAGTTACCGTTGCAAGGGCAAATGCTCACATAACCTACCCTGCAAATTTTCAACTGATTGCTGCAATGAACCCTTGCAGGTGCGGTTATTTAGGTGATGCAAGCAGATCGTGCAACAAAGCTCCAAAGTGTGGCACAGATTACAAAAACAAAATATCAGGCCCATTGCTTGATAGAATAGACATATGCATTGAAATGCCAAACGTTAGCATACTCTCTCCTGAAATCTCTGTGGAGGGAGAAAGTACTAAAATCATAAGAGAAAGAGTGATAGCAGCAAGAAAAGTTCAAACTGAGCGCTATAGTGAATTAAATATTCGTTGCAATTCAGAAGTAAGCGGTGAAGCATTTAATAAATTTACTGAACCAGATCAGGCAGGGTTGGAATTGCTAAAATACGTACTGAAAGAAAATTACATTCCCAATCGAGGCTACACACGCGTATTAAAAGTTGCAAGAACTATTGCAGATCTTGCAAAAAGTGAAGAAGTAAAAAGAGCACACATTGCTGAAGCGCTCAATTACAGAATAAAGGTATATTAAAAAATTAATTTACTTGACAGGCAATTTTTTTTACTATATGCTTCCTTAATGAAATTTTAACATTCTATTTAAGGAGTAGAGTTATGGCATTAACAGATTATAAGTATGAAGAAGGGGATGGCATTTTTCGTGCTATTTCAGAAGGATATATGAAAAGTGAAAAATGCTGGGGAATTCACGGTGCTGCTGGTGGAGCTGGTCAGTACGCTGTGCATAATAAAGGGAGAACAGCATTATTTCCGCTTGCAGTTGCAAGTATTGTCTTTACAGCAATGCATATGAAAGCAGGCTTTGTTAGTGCAGCAGAAGCTTCTGGGTTTCTTGCTAAGACTGCCAGTTACTTTGTTGGAACAAATCAAGCAATAGCTGCTTCATTACCTGGATTTATCGGAACAGGTGTTGCTGGTCAGATAGTTGCGGGTGCCATAATGGCAATTGCTGCAGTTGCTGCAGTTGCTGCTGTTTATGGAACATATCAAGTTGCCTCAAAATTAGAAGATGTTGCAGCTGAAGAATTGAAAGGGAAAGGTCAGGTAGCAGAATAATCTTCAACAAAATAAAAAGGGATAGGTTTCTGTCCCTTTTTATAAACGTTTTCTATTTTTTGCATCGGTTAAGTGATGTCATCTAAGAATCTAGTTGTTGTAATTAACGGCACTTATTAGTATAAATGCTAAGAATAAGTGAATCCCGTTTACTATTTACGCCTATAGAAGTGAAAAGTATTTGCATATTATTAAAAAAGCGGTAACTTATTATCAAGTGAATTCGCTAAATTTGAGTAGTTTAAATGTCCATTGATCTTAGTCTGCCGGGGTTGCCTATATTACACCCAAGGATTACCGTTGTGGGAGTGGGTGGTGCTGGTGGAAATGCTGTGAATAACATGATCCAATCTAATTTGCAAGGAGTGAATTTTGTTGTCGCAAATACCGATGCTCAAGCACTAGAAAAGTCGTTATGTGATAAAAAAATTCAGCTTGGCATTAATTTAACTAAGGGGCTTGGTGCTGGTGCTTTGCCTGATGTTGGCAAAGGTGCAGCAGAAGAGTCAATTGATGAGATTATGGAGCATATAAAAGATAGTCATATGCTTTTCATCACAGCAGGAATGGGCGGTGGTACTGGAACCGGTGCAGCACCGGTAATTGCAAAAGCAGCCAGAGAAGCAAGAGCCGCAGTTAAGGATAGAGCGCCAAAAGAAAAAAAGATATTGACTGTTGGAGTTGTAACTAAACCGTTCGGTTTTGAAGGTGTGCGCCGTATGCGCATTGCAGAGCTTGGACTTGAAGAACTGCAAAAATACGTGGATACACTTATTGTCATTCCAAATCAGAATTTATTTAGAATTGCAAATGAAAAAACTACATTTTCTGATGCATTTAAACTTGCTGATAATGTTCTGCACATTGGTATCAGAGGAGTAACTGACTTGATGGTCATGCCAGGGCTTATCAATCTTGACTTCGCTGATATAGAAACAGTAATGAGCGAGATGGGCAAAGCGATGATCGGCACCGGAGAGGCAGAAGGAGAAGATAGAGCAATTAGTGCTGCAGAGGCTGCAATATCTAATCCATTGCTTGATAATGTATCAATGAAAGGTGCGCAAGGAATATTAATTAACATTACTGGTGGCGGAGATATGACTCTGTTTGAAGTTGATGCTGCAGCCAATAGAGTGCGTGAAGAAGTAGATGAAAATGCAAATATAATATTTGGTGCTACTTTTGATCAAGCGATGGAGGGAAGAGTTAGAGTTTCTGTTCTTGCAACTGGCATTGATGGTCGCAATAATAAATCAGAAACTTCACCTATAAGTCAGAGCGAAGACTCAGAGAAAGAGAAATTTAAGTGGCCATATAGTCAAAGTGAAAGTACACAAGACAAAACACTGGAAACAAAACCAGCTGAACAGGTAAGCGAAGGAGCTAAGTGGGGCAGCAATATCTATGATATACCAGCTTACTTAAGAAGAAAAAAATAATGCAATTTTGGCTACTTAAGTCAGAGCCAAGTGAATACTCGTGGCAAAAAATGGAAAAGGAGCGGGTAGTTGAGTGGGATGGTGTGCGCAATTATCAAGCTCAAAGTTACATGAAAATTATGAAAGCAAGCGATCTTGCGTTTTTTTATCATACAGGTAAAGAGAAAGCAATACTTGGAATCGTTGAAGTATTTAAAGAGTATTATCATGTTAATGATCCCAAGTTCGGATTAGTGAATGTAAAGTTTTTGAAACCTTTAAATAACCAAGTAACGTTAAATAATATAAAACAAAACCCACTTTTGAAAAATATGACTATATTAAAACAACCACGTTTATCAATTGCCCCAGTTTCGGAAATTGAATGGAATGAAATAATAAGGATGAGTGATGTGTAATACCTGTCATTTCAGTTCCTAAATGATGTCATCTCAGCACACAACGCACAGCTGTATGAATATTTGTCTCGAAGGCAGTGCATTAAACGTTATAGCCGATTTTGCATCAAACACAAAGGTGTCATTCCAGTGCTTGACACTGGAATCCAGCCTTAATGCAACCACATTAAAGCCGTTGCGTTTTAATATAAGATTAGCTACTTTTATATTCACTAACTTGATGTCTAATCAAAATTCCTGGATCCCAGTGCCTAGACACTGGGATGACATCCTTCTAGTGTACAATATTCGTACAGTTGTGTACATGACACAAGGGTCTATAACTCTTCTTTTTTGGATTCCAGTGTCAGCTATTTGCATGACACCCTTACTGATGTGTCACTCATGTTAGAAGTAAATATTCTTGACAAGAAATGGTGCAGCATTATAGAAAATCCTAAAAATTTTGTATTAGGTGTCATCAATGCTTCTCTAAAAGAATTAAAAATAGACCACTATAAACCAAATATATCAATAGCTCTGGCTGATGATGACTTGCTACATCAACTTAATTTAAAATTTAGAGAAATGGATAAGCCAACTAACGTACTATCATTTCCGTATGAACAATTGTCTAATGAGTGCGATTTAGGAGACATAGCAATTTCAATAGACACAATAAAAAGAGAATCGCATGAGTATTGTATACCCATTCTTGCTCACATTGCACACATGTTAGTGCATGGATTACTGCATTTACTTGGTTATGATCACCAAAAAAAAGATGAAGAAATTATAATGAAAAATCTAGAAAGAGAGATTTTAGCTTCGCTTGGCTACAATATGTGCACGATTTAAAAGGAATTTAATAAAAATATAGTAGATGATAATAAAATATGTTATCCACAAAGGGTTTTAGCTATAAACAATAAAAGGTAAGTGATATGGTTCAGTTTTCTTTGCCAAAGAATTCTAAAATTAATCAAAAGGGCAAAATTTATCCTATTCCTGCTAGAGCAAAAAACATCAGAAGATTTCAAATTTACCGTTGGTCTGCTGATGACGAGAAAAACCCTAGAATAGACACATTTTTTATTGATATGGATAATTGTGGCCCTATGGTACTTGATGCATTAATAAAAATAAAGGATGAAATAGATTCGACTTTAACTTTCAGACGTTCTTGTAGAGAAGGCATATGTGGATCTTGTGCCATGAATATTGAAGGAACCAATACTCTTGCATGTACTAGATCTATACATGATATAAAAGGTGACGTAAAAATATATCCATTACCTCACATGTATGTAATAAAGGACCTAGTCTCGGATTTGAGCCAATTTTATGAGCAATACAAATCAATTAAACCTTGGTTACAAGTAGATAAGCCTGCCCTACCAAATAAAGAATACTCTCAATCTTCTGAAGATAGAAAAAAATTAGATGGCTTGTCCGACTGTATATTATGTGCTTGCTGTTCGACTGGTTGCCCAAGCTACTGGTGGAATAGTGATAAATTTTTAGGACCAGCAATACTATTACAAGCTTACAGATGGATTGCTGACAGCCGTGATAATAAGACAGGTGAAAGACTTGATGTTTTAAACGACCCATTCAAGTTGTATCGTTGTCATACAATAATGAATTGCACAAAAACTTGTCCTAAAGGACTTAATCCAGCAAGAGCAATAGCGAAAGTAAAACAGCTCATGGTAGAGAGAGAAGGAGTTTAAGTATTATCTTTTGCATTCTTCGTAAGAGAACAGCAAACCTTCCGAAGCGTAGGGTATTGTTAATACCCTGAACGCTTTTCCATTCGTGAAATGCATCGTATCATCATACGATTCAAATAATTTTTTGAACAACTCATGTCTTTGATTACTAATAGTTTGAAAATCCTCCTTTTCTAAAAGCTTTTTAGATTCGCAGAGGTAAAGCATAACTTCATGATAAGTTGGGTAAGATGCCAAAAATTTTGGGTCAAATTGAAAGGTTTTTATAAAAGCATTATTATAAAATTTTAGCTTTTGATTCTTACTATATATTACTATAGCAACCGGTAACCTCTCAAGCAAATTTTTCTGTGTAGCTAAATAACTGTTTAATTCAGTATATAATTTCTCTCCATCACTAACATCTTTCCCATACATTACTATGCTACCAGAACCTTGTATTGGAATTTTAACAAAATCGAAAACCTTAGGTTCGTTCTTATAAGTTATGACATGTCTTCCTGGTTTTGTGCTATGAGCGCTACCGGTAATAGCAAATTTCTTAGAACCATCTACATATTTATCATAAAACAAGTTATAAAATTCCACCTTTCTACTCTTGTTATATCTTAGTATTGGAAATGGTAAAGAGTTGAAAACGTTTTTATAGCTCTCCACTTCCTGTGTAAGCTTACTATTTTCTAACTCAAGTCCGTTAGCCTTTATCTTACAGTCTGAGACATTCCTTATCCATAACAGCACACCTATCACATTGTTAGAATCATCTATTATGCTTCTACCGTAACATATGCAATAAACCTCACTGTCTTTTGACTTTAAATCTAGAGTAAAAGATTTATTTATTTCCTTTGCCTCAACAAAATTTTTGATTAGGCTTTCTGATTGCTCAAAAAAATTCACAAACTCATTAAATGAGTAAAAAACAGTATTAAGCAAAATTAGTAAATTGGGAGAGAACTTTTCTATACGTTTTTTTGCATCCCAAATATAAAACCCATCATTCACAGTATCAATTAAAT
This sequence comes from Wolbachia endosymbiont of Drosophila leontia, assembly GCF_028981785.1. NCBI lineage: Bacteria > Pseudomonadati > Pseudomonadota > Alphaproteobacteria > Rickettsiales > Anaplasmataceae > Wolbachia > Wolbachia endosymbiont of Drosophila leontia. The sequence continues at coordinate 4,320 of NZ_JAPQLK010000130.1, read as the reverse complement.
TATTTATGATAACATTTTGATGCTGTAAGTTCTTAATCTTATTACTAATTTTTAATTTAGAATAAGAGAGAAAGAATAATATTAGAATCAATATTAAAACCACTTCATACAAAAAAAACATAGCACTTTTAAAACAAATGTAAAAATTTGTAACCGCTCAGAATTATGCTGAAGAGGTATATAAGTAAAGATTGCCTAACATTTGAAAGCCCAATCTCTTATAAAGGTTCACAGAAGATTTCATACAATGTGCTACTATATATTTGCATTCAAGCTGTTTAGCTATCTTTATTCTTTCTAAAACCATTTGGGTACCTATTCCACGATTCCTGTAAACTGGTAAAACTCCATCACTATAAAAACCAGCTACGCTGTCTTGAACATAAAGACCGCATGTCCCAATAATTTCATTATTTAGTGTTACAAGAAAAAATCTTAATCTTGAGTTCTTGTCATCATAATTTGATAATCCGCGAAAAAATGTGCTGACAATTCCAACGCCATGATAAAAAATTTTAGAAGTGTGTAGATCTAACTGTTCTAAGAGGTTGTTACCATTCACAGCATTTAACCTCAAGTTTGGAATAACATCAGCAGGTAAAAAGTAATTTTTCATATTAAGTAAAGCTTTTTTTGGTGTGCTAACGTGTTTTATTTCACACTTTTCTAAAACATCTCTTATTTTCATATGTGAATTTATTACCCATGTTGCTTCTATATCTCTTGTTCTGAGATAATCTAGAGTTTTTTGTATAGAAAGCTCGGTACATTGATCTCCACAGAACACAAAATTAAATAATGACTCCCTGGTACCATTTATTGTAAATATGATGTTATCAAATTCATCGTGTACTTCCCACTCAGATAAATTCGCTGTGTACAGTATATAATCCTTTAGATTTTGAACAATTAAGCTTGAATAATAAATTTTTTTATCCTGCATACACCAACAATAAACAATAAAAGGCTCCTATAAGAACGCAGGCTAAAATTGCAGCTATAACGTCATCTAGCATAATACCTAAAGGACCTTTGGTATTTTTATCGATTAAATTTATAGGCCACGTTTTTATTATATCAAAAAACCTAAAAGAAAAAAAGCACAACAACAATGAAGAACAATTCATCTCTTGGCTTAACAATATCGAAACTAAAAGTATCGTCAGCAATTGACCAACCACTTCGTCAATTACTACCTCTTTTGGATCACATGAAGTCTTGTAATGTTTTATATAATTACCTGTAGACCATAATCCAATTAAGAATAAAAAAGAAATAATTGCTGCACCTAAAATTTTGTTGCTCAGGATTACAGGAACAAGCGGAAAAGAAGCCAAACTACCCACAGTACCTGGCATTTTTTTTACTGTTCCAGACAGCCACCACGTTGATATTAATTTATATAAAAATTTCACAATATATCCAAATACAAAATTAACTTATAAGAACAGAAATAGTATCCTCTATAGAGACGCTTTCATACAATAATCTATAGACCGCTTCACATATAGGCATTTTTATCTTTAGCTTTCCTGCTAAATTAAATATGGACTCAGCAGTGCTAAAACCTTCAATCACTGACTTGCCTTCTGACAAAATCTGCTGAACATTAAAGCCATTGTCACTATTACCTATTTTAAACCCAAAAGATAAGTTTCTTGAATTCAAGGATGTGCATGTCATAATTAGGTCACCCAGACATGCTGGCCCAAGTAGTGTATTTATATCCACACTACCGTCACCAATTTTTGCTGAGTATAAAGCCTTAATTTCGCTCATACTTTTCGTAATCAATGCTGCATGAGCATTAAACCCAAGTTTACTACCTAAAACAATCCCACACGCTATAGCAAAAACGTTCTTTAACGCTGCACAAATCTGTACTCCTATAATGTCGTTACTAAACTCCAATTTAACATTTTCTTGTTGCAGCTCTGATACTAGCTTTGAACCTAATGTGTTATTTTGGCATGCAAGAACCATTGAATAGGGTAATTTTCTTGCAACTTCTACAGCAAAGCTAGGACCTGAAAAAATAGCAATAGGATTGTTAGGTAAAATTTCATTTACTATTTCACTAGGTAATTTTAATGTAGACTTTTCTATTCCCTTACAAGCTAAAATTATTGCTACATCTTTTTTCAGATTACAATTATGCAATTGCTGACATACCTTCCTCAGAGACTGAGTGGGAACAGCGAGGATTGTTACTGAAGCATTAATTGTGTCTTCAATAGCCAATTTTACTGACACATTATCAGAAATTCGACAACCGGGTAGCTTGTCACTTTCTCTTTTCCCGTTGATTGATTCAAATGTAGTTTCATTGCGAGTCCACAAAATCACATCTTTCTTACTACCTAATGAAATTGCGATTGCTGTACCCCATGCACCAGCACCTAAAATTGATATTGCCACACAATATTCCTGAAAATATTACTTATACTTTAAAACAGTAGGATAAGTAAATTAAAAATATAACACAGACATATAGAATAGTTAAATATTTATTAACCGAAGTATTCTTTTGATAATAGTAACTTTAATTCAATATTTACTAAAAATATTATTACTATCATGGTATGTCTATTATATTTTAGATCTGTTTATATAACTTTGGAACAATATATTTACTATTAATTAATAAGTGTAATTTTGATCATTTGTTAATAAAAATTTGATTTATTACTTTCCTTCGTTATATATATTACTAAAATTATAAATTATTTATGGGGTGTAAAATATGCGTATATTATTAATTGAAGATGATCAAGTAAGTGCAAAGACTGTGGTTAACGCCTTAACTTCTGATGGACATTTCTGTGACGTTGTTACTTCTGCACAAGATTATAACAATAATATGGTTTCCTCAAACGGAGATTACTATGACCTAGTTATTTTAGATATACACTTGCCTGGTGATATTGACGGATATGATATATTGCTAAGACTAAGAAGTGCAAAAATCAAAGTTCCTGTCTTAATACTTTCATGTATATCCGCTGTCAATCACAAAGCTAAAGGACTCGGGTATGGTGCCGATGATTACTTAACCAAACCATTTCATAAAAGTGAGTTATTAGCTCGAATTAAGGCCATAGTGCGTCGTACTAAAGGCCATCCTGAATCGGTGATAAAGATTGGTAATATAAATATCAATTTTGATCACAGGATTGTTGAGGTGAAAGGTAAAACGGTTCACCTTACCAATAAGGAGTATTCTATGATAGAATTGCTAGCACTGCGTAAAGGAACAGTATTAACAAAAGAAATGTTCTTAAATCATCTTTACAATGGCTTAGATGAACCTTCAGATAACAAGATAGTTGATGTTTTTATGTGCAAATTACGTAAGAAACTTGAAAGTGCAAATGATGGAAAAAGCCACATAGAAACCGTTTGGGGCAGAGGGTATGTTCTGAAAGAGTATATTGATGATGAAGAATATTCTAATGTTAATGTAGGCGAAAGTAGTGATGGCTATCAAGCAGAACAAGTGAAGGACAACGCATGAAATGCCTATACATTTAAACATAGCATGGCTTATATCGCACGTATCATGTGAACGCCTAGGCGAAATGTAAGCCGAGTTCTGTTTATGTAGCTATTTATCTGAAGTAAATGTTACCATTTACCGCATGCGATTTACCCGAGTAGATATGAGGAAAACATAAAATCTACTTCTATTTAATCTTGCTCCTAGTGTTGGTTACTCGACTACCAATGTTGCCATTGCCACGGTGTGCTCTTACCACACCTTTTCACCCTTACCTAAGAATATTTTAGGCGGTAATTCTCTGTAGCCCTATAACTGGAGTTACCTCCGGCGGGCATTACCCGTCACTATTTTTCCTTGGAGCCCGGACTTTCCTCTGCTATGTTCACCACACAACAGCAGCTACTTATTTCACCTAGGAATTATACTTTAACATGAAAATCACAAAAGCAAAAGACAATTTCCTAACAGTCTACATATTAAAAACATTTAGACAAATAGCTAAAGGTGATATTCCGGCACATCATCACTATCCCAAGATAAGCTTTTTTCACTTTTAGACTCCGCTTCAGTTAGTCAAGAGCCTGGTCCACCGCTTGAAGACGATGAGCTACTTCTTGATCGACTACTACTTTCTACTGATATACTATTTAGCACTGTTTCAGATTGATATATAGTTCGCATTCTGTTACCAGTGGTAAAAATTTCTTCATCGCTACTTGAAGATGATCGCCTTCTATAACCCAAATCAGTTAGTTCTAAGAACCTGTTTAAAATCTTCGTAATAGGAGAGAAATGAAGGAAAGGACAATCATTTGCAAGCT
>NZ_JAPQLK010000129.1:10633-25695 GCF_028981785.1 Wolbachia endosymbiont of Drosophila leontia | reverse complement strand
AGCTTGCAAATGATTGTCCTTTCCTTCATTTCTCTCCTATTACGAAGATTTTAAACAGGTTCTTAGAATTTTCTTCCTCTTTAGCTTTTACTTCCGCTTCTTTTTTAGCTAGTTGAGTTTTTTGCCCAGAAATTGTTTGCTCTTGAGCTTTCATTTTATTTTTTAACTCAGAATTTGTTTTGTTCTCACTAATTGCTTTATACGAAAGTACAATAGTTACAACAGAAAACACAGCATAACCAATAATAAATGGCAGGCCAACACTTAATGCTGCAACTGGAGCTAAGAAACCAATATAAGGAGCTGCAGCAAACACTCCAGATGCTAATAAAGTGAAAGTAGCCAGAGTTCCAGCTATACAATAGGGTACATTGTTTTTATTCATCATCTCACGTATTATAAAATATAATACCATCATAAAAGGATTTTTAAGAAGTTGTCAAGCTGTCTTTACATAAAAAAAAATAATTGATAAACTTGGGAACAAGAAGATTGCTGCCAAGCTATGAACTATGCCTTTCCGTGTAATCTTTAAATGCACCTCTGTTAGAGTCAAAATATAGCTTCACACTGCCAATTGGTCCATTTCTCTGCTTTGCAATAATGAGCTCTGCAATGTTTCTAATTTTTTCCATTTTCTCTTGCCATTCCCGATGTTTATTGTTTCCTTCATTTGGCTGTTTTCTTAGTTCATAATACTCTTCTCTATAGAGAAACATTACTATATCTGCGTCTTGCTCTATGCTCCCTGAATCACGTAAATCAGAAAGTTGTGGTTTTTTATCATCCCTCTGCTCAACAGAACGAGAGAGCTGAGATAGTGCAACAATGGGAATATTTAGCTCCTTTGCAATTGCTTTCAAACCCTGCGTCACTTCCGAGATTTCTTGCACTCTATTTTCATTACTCCTTTTTGTTGTTCCTCTGATTAGCTGCAAATAATCAATGAATACCACTTCTACATTATATAATTGATACAGCAAGCGTATTCTGGTGCGAAGGGCACTAATTGATAGCGCAGGGGTGTCATCTATGATGAAAGGCAGTTCAGATAATTCTGTACTAGTATTGATAAATTCATGCAATTCAAAATCACTAATTCTCCCGGTTAATGCCTTATAATAACTAATCCCTGAATCTATAGTGATCAGCCTTGCAGTTAATTGCTCTGCTGACATTTCAAGCGAGAAAAACGCTACATAGTGTTGCTTATCTGCTCTTTTTTGCAACATCTTACAAGCATTAAGTGCGATGTTTAGCGCCAATGCTGTTTTACCCATAGAAGGCCTTGCAGCTAAAATTAATAAATCAGATTTTTGTAGACCACCAAGAAGCTGATTTAGATCTTGAAGTCCGGTTGTAACGCCTAGCGCTTCTGGATTATTTTTCAGTGTGCTGATCTTCTCAACTACATCTTTAATTGAACTTGCAAGTTTTATATATGTTTTCTCACCTTGTTTTTTTACTGCCAAATTGAACAATTTTGTCATTGCTTGTTCAATTTGCGCCTGTGCAGGATTTTCAATATCGTAGTTGTAGCTATCACCAACTATTTCTTGCCCGAGCTTAATTAAACATCTCCTTAAGTAAGTATCACGGATTATTCTAGTCAAACTATAGATATCAAGCGCAATACTTGCCTTCGCTGCAAGCTTTGCTAAGTACTCTACCCCACCACATTCGGTAAACGCTTGGTCGTTCTCAAAAAACATTTTGAGGCTCAGTTCATTGGCAACTATACCGTGTTTCCTGATTTTAGATATTTGCGTAAAAATACTTTGATGCAGTGGATCATAGAAATTTTCTGCTGTAATTGTGTCTTCAACTGCATCACAGATTCTATTATCACGAATCATTGCACCAATAAGCATCTGTTCAGCTTCTAGATTATGCGGTAATTTACATATTTCCTTTTCTACACTTCTTGAACCCAAGAGACTAGCTAATTCATTCATTTTAAGTTTTGAGAGTAACTGTTGATTATTGTAGAATATTTAGTCCTCATTTGAAAGATGTAAAGGCAAAAAAATTTGACTAATTCCGTGTTGCCTATAGCATTAAAACTTAATGCCCCTGTGGTGGAATGGTAGACACGGCAGACTCAAAATCTGTTGCTTGCAAAAGCATGCTGGTTCAAGTCCGGCCAGGGGCACGTTAAATATTGGAAAGTGTATATATGTTGCATAAATTTTTTGATCGTTTATTTTCTATTTTTTCTTCTATAAATGTTATTCAAAAGGTAAAGAAAGATGAAAATGGGATATGTTATGTAACGGGCCTCAGGCGCTATATATCAGTATTGCTTGATTTAATTATTATCGTTTTGTTCTTGCAGTTTTGCAGCCAAGCCTTAAATCAGCTCTTTATGAACTCAGAGGATAGCAAAATATTAAGTCAAATTGCTGCAAAATCCCCAATGCAAGCACCACTGTCTGCGGAAGAAAAGACAACGCAGAGTAGACTTATAAAATTACTAATCCTAAATCAAATAGTCCAGTTTATTATGCTCTTTTGCTATGTAATATATATGTGGGTAAGGTTTGCTGCTACATCTGGAAAACTATTACTTGGGCTTAGAGTTGTGGATGCACAAACTTTCGAAAAGATAACTTTAAGACAAGCAACAAAGAGATTTTTTTCCTTTATATTGTCAGTTGCACCATTATTCTTGGGCTTTTTATGGTCAAATTTCAACAAACGCTGTCAAACTTGGCACGATAAGATCGCAGGCACAGTGGTTGTCACGAGTAAAAGCCTTAGAAGGCAGAGCTAAAAACTACTTGACACCCTTCGCCAGCCCCTTTATCATGATACTGAAGGTGTTCATTTGTCTTCAATCTGTGCAGATTAAACGACAACAGTATTACGTATTGGCGTCTTATTTTTAATTTTTTGCACTGTGTGCACGCACTGGGATGACACCTCTGGGCACTGCCGTCGTAAAGGAACCAGTGTCAGCTACTTTCATGACACCATTTGCTGTCTTTAAAAATGAATGTTCTTACAATTGTGCGTCATGCGCTTTATTAAATATTTTACTTAAAAATCTAATTTCTTATTATACAAGAGATAAGCAATTCATTGATGATGAAAAATTACAAAAAGGGGCATAGAAAGCGCCTAAGGGAGAAAATTATTTTAGATAATGGACAATCATTACTTGATTATGAGGTTTTAGAGCACATTTTATATTCAGCATACAGTAGAATTGATGTAAAGCCGATAGCAAAGAGTTTGATAGAAAATTTTGGCAGTTTGAATAAAGTTTTTAATGCTGACCTGGAAGCGCTGCAAAACGTTGATGGCGTCAGCAATGCAGCGATATCTGCCATCTTTTGTGTAAAACAAGCCTTTGTTCGTTCTGCAAGAGAAGAAATAAAAGACCTGCCTATAATCGATAACTGGGAAAAATTGCTTGATTATTTAAGAATAAGTATAGGAAGCCTCAATAAGGAAAATTTTCGCGTCATCTATATGAATAAAAAGTATCGTCTAATAGCGGAAGACCTGCAAAATATTGGTACAGTAGATCAAACTCCTCTTTATGTCAGAGAGATCATCAAGCGCGCACTTTTGATTGGTTCAACATCCATTGTAATATCTCACAATCATCCAAGCAGAGATACACAACCTTCAAATAGCGATATATCTCTCACTAGACAACTAGCAGAAGCTTGCCAAAGTATAGGAATAGAATTAATAGATCACATTATTATTACATTCAGTAGCTATTTTAGTTTCAAGGAAAATAGGTTGTTGTGAAAGCCTTTATAGCTACAGTAACTTAGATTTACCGACAATCGTCATTCCGCTACGTGTTAGCGGGATCTATCTGCGGCGGCATGATGGTAAGTTTTATTGTGGTACGATGGTGTAGTATAATGTTGGTAAACCTCAGTTACTTTAGCTATAAACGATTAAGATGAAGTTATCATATATCTATATACTTACAAATAAAGCTAATAGCACATTATATATTGGTGTAACTGCAAATTTGATCAAGAGGATTTGGGAACACAAAAACAAAATTGTTTCAGGTTTTACATCAAGATATAATGTAAATAAATTTGTATATTTTGAAGAGTTTGAAGATATAAGTTTAGCTATTGCAAGAGAAAGGCGCCTGAAAGAATGGCCAAGGCAGTGGAAAATTAATTTGATCAATCAAAAGAATCCTAGCTGGATTGACTTATATTACTTAGCTTTAAGATAGCTATGCTGAGATCCCGCTACTTGTTAGCGGGATCTATCCGCAGCGGTATGACGTAGGACTGCTGTCATTCCGCTACGTGTTAGCGGCTGAGATACCGCGAATGAATCGCGGTATGACGGTCTGCGGCGGTATGACGGTTCGCGGTGGTATGACGTAGTAGCTATTTCTTGCAATCAAGTTTCGTTAAAAGTCAGATTGAATGGTTAAATCTTCCACCCAAATAACCACGCACTCTATTTGCTTGTTTGGATATATTTCTTGTACTAAGGTTTTATAGATTAACATCTGTTTTTTTATTTCATTTAATAAGGAAACAGAAACGTTACGGTGTGATTTGTAGTCAATTATGATTGCTTTATCTTGCGTTATGCATAGCCTATCTAGTCGTACTAATACTGACTTGCCATCAATTGTTCCACTCAGCGTAATCTCTGATTTGCCTTCCAAGTCAAACAAATAGCCATATTTTTCATTAAAGGCTAATATTTTACTGTAAATTTTATCCTTATCTTCACCGATGTTATCAAGGTATTTTCTGACCCAATTTTTTCTCCTTTCTTTTTCTATCTTGGGCATATACTGCAATATGCTGTGAATAATCAGGCCTCTTGCATGACCATCTGTCATCCCAATGCTCCTTGTTGTCATTCCAGCACTCTCATCTGTCATTCCAATACCCCTGTCTGTCATTCTAATACCCCTATTTGTCATCCCAGTGCTTGACACTGGCTTTTTTTCTCCAGGTTCCAGCGTCACGTGCTGAAATGACATCGAAGAGTGAGTAGCTGATGCTGGCTTTTCTTCTTTTTTACTGGATCCCAGTGTCAAGCACTGGGATGACAGGGGAGGACGCTGGGATGACACCGAAGAGTGGGCTAAAGCTGGTGGAAGGGAAATGACCGGAACGTCAAAGTAATCACGTTTTTTATAAATGTAAGGGTAGTTTGCATTCACGCATAATACTTCAACTTTTTCTTTAAATACTGGCCGTAAACCCCTTTGTTTCCTTTTATATGGTTCTCCATACTTAGTGATTAGATCATACCAAGAGCCCTTTTGCACTGGCTCTTTACTTAAGATGTATAACTCATCTTCAGCACGCGTGAGTGCTACGTATAATAAACGCAAATATTCATTATAATCCTCTAGTTTTTTCTCTCTTTTTACTTGATCGCAATAAGCGTTGTTGTTTTTTCCACACCAAAATGGTGCTTTCGTTCCATCAAAGATAATGCTTTCACTGTTTCTTGGCACTGTGTTTGTATCAACCAAAAATACTATGGGAGCTTGCAGACCTTTTGATTTGTGAATTGTCATTATTCGCACAGCATTGCGTTCTGATTGCATATCATTCTTAATCTCCGGATTATTCTCCTTGATCCATTGAACGAACGCTTGAAGAGATGGGTTCTCAAATTGCAACACAAGGTTCATAAATTCGTCTAGAACCTCGAAGCACTCAAGACCTAGCCTTGCAGCAAATTTCTTCTTACCTGTGCGCAGTATATGCGTGAATAATGCGAGAGGGGATTCTGTGCGAGATAAGTTAATAAGATAGTTTAATTCACTATAGATAACCACAGAATAATCCTGAATTCTTTCCCATAGTGAATGCTCTTTACGGTCGTATGCAATGTTAAATAAATCATCCTCGGTGAAATTAAATAGCGGTGATTTTAAAGCATTTGCAAGAGCTAGATCATTTGCCTGGAGGAGTAAAAATTCGGTCAAAGCTATTAAGTCCTGCACGGCTATATAGTCCATAATTCTAAAATAATCTCGGCCTACAACTGGCACATTTGCTTTTTTAAGTTCGCTTATTATGTAATCAACTAACACGTTTCGTTGTCGCACCAAAATCATAATGTCTCTTGGCTCTATATGGCGATCTTTAGCGACTAAAATTCGCCCTTCATTTAACCAATTGTGAATTCTGTTGGCTATTGTTTGAGCAAGTAATCGGTCTGCTATTATATAATTTTCCCTGCATGTCAGAGGAATTTGTAAAGCTTGCTGTTCTTTCTCTTTGCGCCTTGGTAACGCTGGCCAAATTTCAATATATCCTTGGTCATTTTCTCTATGTGGAACATGTTTTATTTCATTATCATTAAAAGATATTTCTGCGCGGAAGTTATTAAATATTCTATCTACAAGCATCAAAACTTCTGGAGTTGAACGAAATGACTTTTCAAGTTGGCATGATATCCAATCTCTACCACCAGTTTTCGTATGAAAGTATTGTTGCATATAGTTGAATAGATGGGGATTTGCTCCTTGAAATCTGTATATGGATTGTTTTACGTCACCAACAACAAATAAGGTTCGCTTTTCATCATTACCGGCAAAAAATTCATCGCAGAGATTTGTTATAATTTTCCACTGACTGATGCTATTGTCTTGTGCCTCGTCAACAAGGATGTGATCTATTTTTTGATCTAAGTTAAACAATACCCAATCTTTATGATCTGGGTCGCTGAGAAGATTTGTTGCTAAGTCAATTATATCATTGTAGTCAAGCAGTGCATTTTTTGATTTTTCACTATTATATAAATCAACATATACTTTAAATACACCAAGTAAGCTACTGGTTCTCTTGAATATTTGATAAGAGTTCATGTCTCTTATATGGGTAAATACTACATTCTGAACGCTCTCTATTATTTGCTCTGCATCTTTGAATTTCTCCAAAATACTTTTTGTTGCAATGGATGATATGCTCTTTTTTTCGTGCGATTCTGATTTGAGAAATACCTTGGCTAGGTTTTCTATTTTGGTGTCATTCCACTTTATTCCGGTGTCATCCGAGTAGCTGACACTGGTTCTTTTTTTCTGGATCCCAGCTGGGATGACAGTAGAATAAAGTATTTCACTATAACTCTGATCTCTTTTACTGCCTTCACTTAATATCTCGGCTAGTCTCCCCACGTGCTCAATTGTTTCACTCTGTAAGTCATGAATTCCATCTGGGGCGCTCAATTTATCTTTGATATATTTCGAATCATTTGCTGATATCGATCTTTTTATACATAAAGTATAAAGCAAATCGCGTAGTTTATTTTCATCAATTTCAGTTGCAATAAGGTTGATATCATCCTGCACAGTTTCGTTATGAAGCACTTTATTGAATATGATGGAATGTAATTCTTTGCATTCGCTCAGCGTGCAATTTGGAGCAATGCCAGCTTCTATAGGAAAGCTGGAGATTAATTTGTAACAGAAAGCGTGTATGGTTTGTATAGTTAGACCAAGATTTTCCAGTTCAGAGAAAAGCCTTCTTGCTCTTGTTAAATAATCTTTATTTTTTCTGGATCCCAGTGTCACGCACTGGGATGACATTGGAAAGAAATCTAGTTGTTCTAGATCTGCTGCCAACACACTATCTGAACATATTGCCCACTTACTGAGTATGCTGTGAATGCGATTCTCCATTTCGTTTGCTGCAGCATTGGTGAATGTTAAGCAAAGAATATTTCTTTTGTTTTCTAATAAAAGTCTCAATACTCTGTCTATTAAGATTTTTGTTTTGCCTGTACCAGCGGACGCATTTACCCACACAGAGAAATTAGGATTTATGGCATTTGATCTCATCAGAAGTGCGAGAACCTTATAAAAGTTGACTAGAATAGCATTATACATATAATGTAAAAATAGTGTTAGTGAAGATATATAATGAAAAGTTTTTGTGTAAAGGCGCCTGCAAAAATCAATCTTTTTTTGCATGTTGTAGACAAAAAAGAAACAGGGTATCACTTGATTGAAGGTTTATTTGTCTTTGCTAATCTCTCTAATTTTTTGGAAATAAAAGTAGGTGAGGAGGATTCTAGATACGATAACTCTACAGTTGAATTTATAAACTCCGAGTCTAAAATAAATAACCAATATAACACTGTAATGAAAGCGGTTAATCTGCTGCTTAGGCATGCTCCTGTACGCACTAAAGTCACTGTAAAGGTTGTAAAAAACATACCAATTGCTGCAGGACTTGGTAGCGGATCCTCAGATGCTGGAGCTGTGGTACGTACGCTAGGGAAGCTGTGGGAGATTGATAGGACGATTTTAAATGAAATAGCCTTAAACGTTGGTGCTGATGTTCCCGCAAGCGTAGATAGCAAGCCAGTTTTTGTTAGAGGTATTGGCGAAGAATTATGCCACATTAAAAAATTCTCTTTACCTACAAATGTGGTGCTTGTGAAACCGAAAAAAAAGTTTTTGAGTACACCAGAGGTATTTTCCAAACATGAAGGAAAATTTTCTGAGCCAATTAAATGGAGCGATGACGCTGAAAAGGATTTGTTGAAGCTTCTTAAAGAGACGAGAAACGATCTTCAAGAAATAGCAATAAGCTTTGTACCTGAAATTAAGGATGTGATATCAACACTTGAGTCACAAGAAGGCTCTATACTTTCTCGCATGTCAGGCAGTGGTGTATCATGTTTTGGAATATTCGATAGTGAGGAAAATGCAAAAGTTGCTGCAGTTAATATCGGAAAAAAGCAACCAGAATGGTGGGTATGTGACACTCAATTAATAGTTTGACTTATGGATATAACTCCCTTAATTTCCGAGAATAAAAATCTTATAAATGGTTACAGGGAAGGAAAATTTTTGGTAAACAATCAAGAATATTATGGCTCAATTATAATTTTTCCTGAAAAGGTGATTAAATTGAAAGAAAGTGATGTAAACAGCAAGGAGTATTTTGAATCTTTTTTAACAGAGGAAATAGAAATTTTGTTAATAGGTACTGGTAAAACACGCAATATACTATGTTCTTCAGTGAAGTCCTATCTTATGGAACAAAAAGGTTTAAATTTTGAATTTATGACAACAGGTTCTGCATGCAGAACCCATAATGTTCTGATATCCGAAGATAGATTTGTTGTCAGTTATCTAATAGCCATATAGCATGCTTACCCAGGACTTTTTCATCAATAGTCTAGTTGCAGTAGTCGTAATTAGCCTAGTAACAGGCGCTTTAGGATCGTTTATGATATGGCAAAGGTTATCTTATCTTGGTGATAGTTTGTCCCATTCTTCGTTGCTTGGTGTTGCACTTGCTTTAATCTTTAAGATTAGCCCATCGCTTAGCATAATGCTCATTGCAATTACATTTGCTATACTACTTTCTCTTAATTTTAACAGATTATATTCTGCTGATACGATATTGAACATTGTTACCAATGTAGTTTTATCATCGAGTTTAATACTTATGTCTTTTCTTCCATCTGGCAATAATAGTATTATTAGCTCACTGTTTGGTGATATATTAACGCTCGATCAAAGTGATATAGTATTGATTTTTTTAACCTCTGCAGTAGTTACTTTGATATTAATATTTAGATGGCGTTATTGGTTAATGATTTCAATTAATCAAGATTTAGCAGTAGTTGAGAAGATTAATGTCAATTTTGTTAGACTAGAATTTTTAATCACTCTTGCTATATTTATAGCAATTGCTGCCCAATTAATAGGGATATTACTCATTGCTGCATTTTTGCTAATACCAGCAGCATCTGCAAGGCTCATTTCGAAAACTCCAATGGAGATGATTATTGTTGCAACAGTTTTTTCTGTAATCTCTGGGATATCAGGTCTCATGTTATCTGCAAGTTTTGATTTGTTAACTGGACCTGCAATTATACTTGTTGCAGCGGTATATTTAATTATCGCTTATTTTATAAGGCTAGTATTAAGCAGGTTGGCTTAATTTTAGTCTCGAATGTTAATAATTTTGTAATATACTCATTATAAAGCATCACTATCTTAGCACAAAATAGTTTTTGCTATACTATTATTTATATGCTAATGATAAGTTGTTGGCTTTATGGAGTAAGCAATATGAGCGAAGAAGGATTTTTTTCTAAATATATATCTAAGCCTGTGAAAAAATTTTATAATTATATTACAGGAAAAACAGAAGAGTCGGATAATGTGCAGAGTACGGCAGATGATATTGTACAAGAAAGCTCAGAGTCTTTGGATACTCATGTACAGTCAAATGAGAGTGATATCATATAGATAGCATGAGGGTCACACCATCCAAAGTTAAAAAATTCCTAGAGGAACCTGATGCTTTAAGTGGTGTGTTGATTCATGGAAGTGATAACAGTAAGGTTGGTTTTTATGTACAGGAAATAATTGCTAATTTGGATGAGTATTCAGTTCAGGTGATGGATTTTGCAATAGTGAATAAGTCACCCGGTTTACTGTTTCCTGAATTGGCAAACATTTCGATGTTTACCAGCAAAAAATTAATTAAGCTGATAAATGTGAGTGGAGGTATATCCAAAGAGTTAAAAAACGTATTGGATTATAATGCAAGTGGTCATTATGTAATGATGGTAGCAAGTGATCTTCCATATAATTCTGCAACCAAAAGTTATATGGAGAGTTCAAAAATTTTTGGTGTGATTGCTTGCTATAAGGACAGCAACAGCAATCTTTATGACATCATATCAAGTTACTTAAAACAAAATGATATAAAATGCACAGATGAGATAATCTACCATTTGCAATCTTACTTTAATCATAGCAAGCTGCCTGTATGTTCAGAACTTGAAAAGTTAGTTTTGTACTTAGGGGAGAGAAAAGACCTAAAACTTACTGATATAGAATTGTGCTTTTCAACTTCCGGCAACGACTATGCTACACTTGATGATCTATGCTCTGCCATAGCAAGTAAAGATATGTCGCGCTTCATTAGAATTTCTGATGTATTGATATCGCAAGAAAATTTTTCACCGATAGCGCTGATTCGTATTATATCAAATTACTTTTTGCGTCTTGAAAACGTTTTGCTGTCAGTGCAAGGTGGAATGAGTAAGCAGGTTGCAATTGATCAGCTAAGCCCTCCATTGTTTTTTAAACAATTGCAGAGCTTTAAATCTCATTTGAAAAGTTTGCAACTTTCAGAACTTAAGAAGATCTTGGAAAAATTGATAAGCTTAGAAGTTACCTGTAAAAAAACTGATTTAGATCATAAAATGATTTTTCAACATGCACTGACGAGTAGCTGACTACTCAGATCCAGCCTTTCTTATAATTTCATCAAAATGTTGTATTTTAACATAAAATAGCTGCTTTTATGCCTACCAAAATTCATTCTTTAGTGTGTGTCTCACAAGTATTCTTTGCTAATAGGATATTTTCAAATATAATTGAATATAACTAGATAAAAATACAGATATGTTTGACATTTCAAAAATTGTAATAACACCTGAAATGTTAAAATTAGTTGCTGAAATTGATGAATTTAAAGGAGCATGGCAATTGTTTGGTAATTTAGCTCCAGAACGTTTACAAATGCTCAAGAAAATTGCAACAATTGAAAGTATTGGTTCTTCTACCCGTATTGAAGGGGCAAAGCTATCAGACCGTGAAATTGAACAATTATTATCCAAACTTGATACACGCTCATTTCGTTCTCTAGATGAATGAGAAATAGCCGGATATGCGTATGTGTGTGAAGAAGTATTTCAAAACTTTAACAAGATGCCATTTACAGAAAACACTATAAAACAGTTTCATATCCGGCTTTTACAATTTTCATATAAAGATCAAAGGCACATGGGAGAATATAAAAAATCTCCCAATCATGTTGAGGCGTTTGATGAATCTGGAAAAAGCTTGGGCATAGTTTTTGAAACAGCCTCTCCGCTTGAGACAGCGACACAAATGCAAGAACTTATTTATTGGACTAGCCAACAATTAGAAGTAAAATCGTTACATCCTCTATTAATTATTGGCATTTTTATAGTTACTTTTTTAGCTATTCATCCCTTCCAGGATGGAAATGGCAGATTATCACGCATTCTCACAACTTTCTTGTTACTAAAGTTAGGGTATATCTATGTACCTTACAGTTCCCTTGAAAGTAATAAGGAGAGTTACTACTTGGCTTTGCGTCGTACTCAACAATCCTTGAAGACGAGCAGCAATGATTTTAATCCATGGCTTATGTTCTTTTTAAGGTCACTACAAAAGCAAAAATTTTATCTTGAACAAAAGGTGTCACATGAAAAAGTGTTAAATCTCTATTTACCACCACTTTCTGCTGAAATACTAGCACTACTCAGCAAACATGGACGTCTTACAATTAAGGATTTGGAAAATATTACTAAAGCAAACTGCAATACCTTAAAGAAGCACGTATCTAATCTCGTAAAGAGTAATCACATCACTCAGCATGGAAAAGGCAAAGCAACCTGGTATGTAATATAGAGCTCAACAGGATATGTATTCATTTTGAATTGTTAAATTATTCAGCTATAGAATATAGATCACAGCTGTACAAACATTGTAGTTTGAGCCCACTAGATCCCAGTGCCCTATTCTTGTCATCCCAGTGCCTTCTCCTGTCATCCCAGTGCCCAGACACTGGGATGGCTTTGTTGCATCGCTAGCTATGATGGATTAAAGATAAAAAAAGGTGGAGTATATCAGTAGCTTATTGTTCTGGTATTTACAACAAGAACGGTCAGTGAATACCTAAATTTGAGTAAAAGAAATTTCACTACCACTCACTAATCCGGCTAAAATTCAAGAATTTCAATGCTTTAGCTATTTTCAATAGAATTAAGTTTATTAATATAAATAACAAATTACTATTCTTAAATTTGATCAGATTGATTGCAAAAAAACAAGATTTTCAATAAGTTGCTCATAATCCTAATTATAGTTAGCCTTTCATAAGTAGCGATGCAACAAAGCCCACTGGGATCCAGAAAAGTTTGCTTGTAAGCAAGCAAACTAGCATAGAAAAACGTTTTCGATGAGATTGCAGAAAGGCTAGATTTCAGACTGGAATGACATCGTTCACTATGTACCATATTGCAATAGTTGTGGTCAAGGCACTGGGATCTGAAATTGCAGTGTTCGTACAGCTATAGAATATAGATCAGAAGTGACAGAGCTTAAAAAAAGGCCTAACATTCTTAATAAACGTAATATGAAAATCAGAGTTGGAGTAATAGGCTGCTTAGGCAGAATGGGCAAAAAAATACTCAATGAATTAATTACAAATACCAAAGTGGAAATAGCAGGTGCTGTTGCCCGTTCAGGTAGTAAGTACATAGATTCAGATATTGGACCAATTATAGCCAATCTAGGAATTAAAGTTACAAGTTCTATTAGTGGCATATTTGAGTCATCTGACGTTGTAATAGATTTTACAACTAAAGAATGTATGTTAGACTGCCTTAAAGCAGCTGTAAAATTTAAAACACCGCTGGTTAGTGGCACAACTGGAATAGAAGGTGTCGATTTGAAAGAATATGCTGCTGAAGTTCCAATATTATGGTCAGCAAATATGAGTGTTGGGGTTAATGTGTTGCTGAAATTGGTAAAAAAAGCTGCTGAGCTTTTAGGTAATGAATATGACGTTGAGATTTGGGAAATGCATCATAACTTAAAAAAGGATTCACCATCTGGAACAGCTATAGAACTTGGCAAAACAATTGCTAACGCTTCAAAAGTGGATTTTCAGTCCAATCAATATTTACATAGTGGTTCAAACATAAGGAAAAAGGGGGGAATAGGTTTTGCAGTATCTCGTGGAGGTGGAGTAATAGGAGATCACAGCGTGATGTTTGTTAATTCTGATGAACGGATAGAACTAAACCACAAAGCAATTGATCGCACAACATTTGCTAGAGGAGCTGTTCAAGCAGCAGTATGGCTATACGAAAATAAAAGAGAAATTCCGGGGCTCTATTCAATGCAGGATGTGATATGAGCAATACACGTGCCTCTGTTAAAGATTTAAATCTCTGGTACGGCTCTAAGCAAGTTTTATTCGATATAAATTTGAATATTTATAAAAGAAAAGTTACTACTTTTATCGGACCATCCGGGTGCGGTAAATCAACATTTTTGCGTTGTTTTAATCGTATGAATGACTATGTACCAGGTTGCAAAACTGTTGGTGAATTAGATATCGATGGGCTGGGTGATATATATTCACGCGATATGGATGTTGTACTACTTAGAGCAAAAGTTGGTATGGTATTTCAAAAGCCAAATCCTTTTCCAAAATCAATATATGATAATGTTGCTTATGGGCCAAAATTGCATGGTATGGCGAAGGATAAGCAAAAATTGAATGAGATGGTGGAAAATGGTTTAACCAAGGTTGGTTTATGGGAAGAATTGAAGGACAGATTGCAAGATAGCGCACTCAATTTATCCGGTGGCCAACAACAGAGGCTATGCATCGCTCGCGCAATTGCAGTGAAGCCAACTATTTTATTAATGGATGAACCGTGCTCTGCTCTTGATCCAATGGCAACCAATGCAATCGAAAATCTTATACAAGAGCTGAAATTAAGATTTACTATAATTATGGTGACTCATTCAATGAAGCAAGCTAAAAAGTTATCTGATAGTGTAATTTTCTTTCATAATGGCAGAATTGTTGAGTCTGGAAGCACTCAAGAAATATTCGAAAATGCTCAATCTCCCTTAACAAAGGAGTATATCCTGGATCATTAAATTTCTGACCTTACCCAGAAAAAGTGGAGAGAAAGAAAAGAGTTTTTCTGGGTAAAATAAAATTTTGGAGGATTAGAAATGGTAAGAGAATATACAGCAGAATTCAAATTGGAAGCTGTTAAACTGGCAAATGAACAAAGAAAGGCAGGTCAAACAATTACAAAAATAGCAAAGGATTTAGGAATAAAGGGTGGTTTATTAGGAAAATGGATAAAGAAACACAACGAAAAAAAGTCGGCAGCAGATGCATTTCCAGGTAGAGGTAACATGGCTCCTTACGACAAAGAGAGGTTTGATTTACAAAGCAAGAGTAACAAGGGAAAGAGACATTTAAAAAAAAGCCCTGGCCAGTCAAAAAGAG
>NZ_JAPQLK010000129.1:0-10583 GCF_028981785.1 Wolbachia endosymbiont of Drosophila leontia | reverse complement strand
AAGATTTTCAATAAGTTGCTCATAATCCTAATTATAGTTAGCCTTTCATAAGTAGCGATGCAACAAAGCCATCCCAGTGTCAGCTACTTTCATGACACCATTTGCTGTGCAGTTTATCTTCAAAAATGAATGTTCGTACAGCTATAGAATGAATCGCGGTATGACGTAGCTTCGCTATAGGCAACGAAGGAAATATCAACTATACTTCTTTTTACCATTGTTTATATTTCCTATTCACATATATTAATATTTTACTCACTTAAAGTAAGCTAACTACCGTTATTAATATTTTTGTAATAAAAATTGTATATGGTGCATGTAATCAAATTAAGAGGAAGATTGTGGAAATTACGCCATCAATAAAAAAAGAATTGAAGCAAAGTACTCTATATGTTTGCCTAGAAAAATGCAAAAGTGCATTTTGGTTTATCTTTTGGTTTAGTGCGGGAATCAATTTATTAGTGTTATTCCTACCACTTTATACCTCTCAAGTGCTTGATCGGGTGATATCGAGCGAAAGTGTATCAACACTAACTATGCTGACAATTATCACTTTATCTGCATTTGCATGTTCTGCAATGCTTGAAACTTGTCGATATTTAGCAATGGCAAAAATAGGTGATTGGATCGATAAAACTGCAACACCAGATCTGATAGTAAGGTCAATCAGGCTAACGTCAGTGCAGAGCTCAACTTCAAGTGGTGAAGCAATACGAGATCTCGGAGTGATAAAAAATTTCATTACAGGAAATGGTATATTCTCACTGTTTGATACTCCATGGTCGTTAATTTACCTTGTTGTGATTTTCATGATACATACCTCCACGGGGTTTATAGCTATTACTGGAATTATTATATTAGTCTCTATGGCAATATGGAATGAACTTGCCACTAAACGAATATTACAAGAAACCAACGAAGAAACTATACGGAATATCAATGCTATAGATGTTGCAACAAGAAATGCAGAAGTGGTTGAAGCTATGGGCATGTCAGAATTCATAGTCTCTGATTGGTGTAAACGAAATGATCAGAATCGAGCAATGCAAATTAAAGCACAAAATCGCTCTAATGTAATTACTGGAATCACTAAGTTTTTGCGCTCAACTCTGCAAATATCAGTAATTGGAACAGGTGCATTACTTGCAATCACAGCTCATAAGACTGCCGGTAGCATCATCGCTGCTTCAATTTTAATGGGTAGAGTATTAGCACCATTTGATGCTGCGGTTCATACTTGGAAGTTTTTAAATCAGGCTAGAATGTCATATGGAAGGCTACAAAGACTTATATTAACATCGCCAAAAAGAGAGCAAACGATGGCTCTACCAGAACCTGAAGGAAAATTGGAATTTGATAGAGTATTTTTTACTCCTTATGGAAGCAATAAGCCGACAGTAAAAGGAATATCATTCATTATAGATCCTGGAGATGTAGTTGGTGTTATTGGTGCAAGTGCTTCTGGTAAATCCACTATCGCAAAATTAACTGTTGGTGTATGGAAGCCAATATCTGGTGTAGTCAGACTAGATGGCGCTGATGTATATACTTGGAATCGAGAAAATTTTGGTAATTATGTTGGCTACTTACCTCAGGATATTGAGTTATTTAACACTAGTGTCAAAGCTAATATTGCTCGCATGAGGCCAGATCCAAATCCTGAAGAAATAATCAAAGCAGCAAAAATTGCAGGAATACATGAGCTAATACTAAGCTTACCAAATGGATATGATACAACAATAGGAGGTCCTGGAGGAGTAACGCTCTCTGGCGGCCAAAAACAGCTTCTTGGACTTGCCAGAGCTTTTTATGGTCACACAAAACTTTTAGTACTTGATGAACCAAACGCTAACTTAGATAGCAATGGAGAGGCATGCTTAATTAATGCAATTGGCATTGCAAGAAAACAAAATACTACTACTGTTATCATCACTCACAAGCTACCGTTATTGTCCGTAGTTGATAAGGTGATCCTCATGTCAGATGGTGTCATTTACGCTATGGGACCAAAAGATGAGATTTTGAGCAAATTAGTTGCTCCATCATCAAGTACCACAGAAGATGAGCGCTCTTCAGCAAATGGTTAGTTTACTTACAATAAATTCTGTATCTGAAATAACAACTGTTCCAGAAAAATATATATTTCTTTACCATTAGAAATAATATTACAAGAATAGTAAATAGATTAATAACTCTTATTAATTAAAGTCTATCTGCAGATATAGCTAAAGTGGCTTAGGTTTACCTACAATTTGAAAAACAACAAATTCGTCTTAATGAATTTTCTTAATTTATTATCTAAATAACTTAATATTAGTGGTAATTTTATAAAAAAATTATAATATAAATAATGTTGCTGCGAAAATTTATAACAATATTTCCCTCTAACGTTTAATGAATTTCAATAAATTGCCTTTTTAATTCTAGATGAGTATATGCTTTGTTAATATGTTTAGTTCAAAATCCAAAAGTAAGTTTATGCTTTCTATTGGAGAAGAAGGCATAATGTTACTATATTTTAAAAATAATACTTTAAATAAAAGGTATTTTGTTAAGGGCAAAAACGATAAAGCAGTTTCCGATTTAATTTCATGTCTTTCGTCAGATAAAAAAGCACCTTTATACCTGGTGCTTAATCATGCAGATCAAAATTACTCGCTACAGTTTATTACAAGGGCAAACAAGATTAGTGCCTATCTATCAGCAAAAACAAAGATGGAGCATTTTTCTCGTAATAATGACATAAGTTCAGTTTTTTTGGTTGAGAAGCCAAACAAATTCAATCAAAACTGGTGCTATCTTCTTGTTTCATCAAAAGCAAAGCATTTAGTAGAATATTGGTTGAATGTGTTTATTGAGATAGGCTCCAACTTTAAGGGAATATTAATGTTTCCTATAGAAATAAGTAATATAACAAAAAAGATTCTACATAAAGATCCTAATAATTGGAAAATTATAGTTGCTGCAACTAAAACGGGAGGCTATAGACAAGTGGTTCTTAAAGAGAATAAAATGGTATTTACGCGCTTAACATCATTTACTAATGATAATTTACCAGGAATTATCGCTGGTGGAATATATCAGGAAGTGCAAGATACTATTCGATCCTTAACTAAGTTTGGGCTTGAAAAAAATAACCCTATCGACCTTTGTATCATAGTGTCAGAAGATATCAAAGCTAGTCTATCAGTCATAAATTTTTCAGAGAACAGTGTGAACATATTAACTCCATATGAGTTAGGCAAACTATTAGGAGCAGAACTAGCTATAAGTGAAAAAGATAACTTTTGCGATACCATAATTTTGTTTCATAGCTTTAAGAATAAATTAGCAGCTATTTTTAATACAAAGGAAACTAAAGAATTTTATCTATTCAATTACCTTTATTTAAACTCTCCTCGAATTTTTCTATACTTCGCCCTGGTTTTAGTTATAATGAATACCCTTTGTTTGCTAAATTTGTATTCAAATTTCAATGTCGCTGATAATTTATCAGCAAAGCAGAACACCTTAAATAACCAATTAACAAAACTTAGCCAAAGCTATAATGTAAAAAAAATAGATGAAATTTATGATTTTATTAATATCAATAATATTTTATCAAAAATAGAATACTCTCCTCTTACACAAGTTAAGTATGTAGAAAAGTTAAAAATACCAGGTATAGAGCTTCGATCATTTGAATGGAATTATAATGAGGCAAAAAGTTATATTACCACAACTTTAAAGTTTAATTTTCAATCCGGTAAAAATATTTCTCATCAATACGAGAAACTACGAAAAAATTTAAACGATAATTTTCGTACCTATGACATTAATATTTCTAGCTTACCTGCTGCTAAAGAGCAAAATCTATCTATTGATGTTGAAATAGGAGAGGCAATGTAGATTAATGACTATCTCTCAATTAAAAAGAAAAGCTACAATTCAGTTTATATCGTATTTGTTATTATCTGTTGGATTAATAGGGTTATTAACATATGTTGTTATCTATAACGAAAAGATTTATAATAAAAACCAAATTGCGATTGATAAAATACGTTCTATTAATTTACAGATTACTGGAATTCAAAAAAAGGAAGTTGTTCTAAATAAAAACCTAGATTTATGGAAAAAAATTTCTTCTTCAAATTTACATAGTAGCAGATACATTGCAAATTTAAATTTCGAGCTTAGCAAGTTATATAAAAAGTACTATATATTAGAACCTGAAATATCAATTTCTATACCCGAAGAAGTTGAGCCCCACAACAAAAGTGAACGCACAAAAGTAATAAAAAGTGAAGTGGTCCTAAATTTAAGCTCAATCAGCGATAAGCATATTTTTTTATTTCTACAGTCTATTCCAAATCTGCCCGGTTATGTTATGATTAAATCTCTTATTTTAAATAAGCAGAGAAATATTGATGCTGCAACTATGAATCAGATTTTGAATGGTAATATGATAGAGATAGTGAGAGCTAATATAGTCTTTGATTGGTATACTATATTAAGTAGATAAGGTGATGAACATAAAGCTGTTTTTTATTTTTACGCTACTCATTTCCAATGTTAATGCATATTGCAGTTGTGAAGATATCATAGAAAGCATAGAAATTTGTAAAGAGTATTCTTGCCGACAATATATTGGCAATGAAGATTTTATTGAGCATAAAATATTAGGATTAAATAGTGGAAATTTATGCGTATATATAGAAAAACAAGGTAATGATGAAATGGTTTGTCATCATTCTCAGTATGGAATGATGATAGAAAAAAGATATTTTGAAAGTATTCTTAAAGTTGGCAATCAAGAAATCGACGATTTTATTGATATAGCAAATTTGCGTGCAAAAGAGTGTTTCTTTATCAACAATCAAAAACTAAGCTATACAGATCGGGACGATATAATAAGAGAAGCAGTGGAAAGTGACTTTGACGTTTTGTCACAATATAGTAACGTAAAAAGCATTTTTTTTGATGAAGAGCCAGTTAATAGAATGGTCAATGAAATGGAAAAGTTCAATTTACGATCTTCAAGAGCTGTAAAAGAGGAGGTATCAGATAATTTCAACGGTAAGGTAGTGAGTTTAGACTCAATTTTATATCTTTCTCCCGATACATGGAAAATATGGGTAAATGGAAAACTGTTTATAAATACTCAGGATTTAAAAGTGCACTCAGTCACTGAAAATTATGTAACTTTTGTATGGACCGTAGATCAAAAAGCAATAAAAAAGCATGCGAATGATTCTCAAAATGTATATTTTGGATATGGGAGTATTATGTTTACGCTTTATCCAAAACAAAAATTTGACTTGGATGGCTTATCTATTAAATAACTTAAATATATATGCGCTTGTAGCTCAGTTGGATAGAGCGTTGCCCTCCGGAGGCAAAGGCCGTGGGTTCGAATCCCTCCAAGCGCACTTTTAATTAAATTTGACAATAGTATTTTCACATAAGATAATAAAAGGATTTATTTAGAGCATAATTATGTCTGGTGGTACCATAAACAAAGTCATACTAGTTGGTAATTTAGGAAAAGATCCTGAAATTAGGACTACACAAAATGGAAAAGAAATGGCAAGTTTTTCAATAGCCACGTCTGAAAGTTGGACTGACAAACTTTCCGGTATGCGCTCTGAAAAGACGGAGTGGCATAATATCGTAATTTTTAGTGAAGGATTAGTAAAAATCGTCAAAGACTTTGCACGCAAAGGCAGTAAAGTTTATGTTGAAGGTTCTTTGAGAACTAGAAAATGGACTGACCAAAACGGTGGTGAAAGATACACAACAGAGGTGGTTCTATATAATTTTAATAGCGCTCTTACTCTCTTGGATTCACGAAATAGTGCGCCAAATTCTGATTACAAGCCAAGTGAATACAAACAAGGTGAAACAGAACAACAAGATAAACACGAAAGTTTTGACAACGATAAAAAAGATGAACTACTCGACGATGAAATACCATTTTAACAATTTAAATTGAAATCTACATTTTTATGGACTGCTTGTGTTACTCCTTTTAATTGCAATGGGGGTAGCACAGATTATAGCAGTTTGCAGCGTTTACTGACAATGCAAGTTAAAGCTGAAAATGGCGTAGTGTTGCTAGGTAGCACAGGTGAGAGCCTATCGCTTACTGATTCTGAAAAGCGTACATTAGTTGAATTCGTATGTAAGCTAAAATTAAATACGAAAATTATAATTGGCGTACCAGGAGTGAATCTATATCAGACTCTTGAATGGCTTGATTTTTGCAAGGGTATGCCTATTCATGGCTATCTAATGACAACTCCCATTTATGCAAAGCCCGGAATTATGGGGCAGACTTTATGGTTTGAAAAGCTGCTTGAGAAAGCACATGTGCCGGTTATGTTTTACAATATTCCATCAAGAGCAGGAGTGAGTCTTCACGCTGAAACTGTACGCAACTTATCCAGCCACGAAAAATTTTGGGCTATCAAAGATTCAAGTGGTACTGTTGATACTTTAGCTCAGTATAAGAAAGTTGCACCAAATATTGAGGTCTTTTGCGGAGATGATGATATGATATCTGATATGGCCGCTTATGGTGCAGCTGGCCTGGTTTCCGTTGCTGCCAATGTTTGGCCACGCATAGCGCATGAATACGTTAAGAAGTGCCTCAATGGCAGGAACCCTCAGGCAGATATCTGGCAACAGGCTTGCGAAGCGTTATTTATTGCCAGCAACCCAATACCCACTAAAGCACTTTTGCATGATATTGGGCTCATAGAACATCAAACTGTCCGCCTACCACTCAGCACAGAAGACTTGCCTTCTGTTGAAAAATTGAGGCAAGTCAATAAAATGATTCTTGGATGGAAAGAATTGGCTACTCTCTAAATAATCTTGCAACTTTGATTTAATATACAATCCAAGTGTCATTTGAACACTCCCAAACTTATCACTTTATGCCACTGGTCTTCATCTAAAATTTCTACACCTAATTCCACTGCCTTTTTATATTTGGATCCTGGTTTTTCTCCTGCAACTAGGTAGTCAGTTTTAGCAGAAAGATGTGAGCTGACCTTTGCTCCTAGAGTTTTGGCTCTTACTTTTGCCTCTCCTCTACTCATAGCAAGTAGCTTACCAGTAAACACTATAATTTTATTATTTAAAACAGAGTTACTAGAGTTGGAGCTCACAGGAAGAATTTGAAGACAAGCAGTAAGATCATTTAACATTTTGATGTTATGTTCCTTAAAAAAAAATGATTCCAAAGATTCAGCCACTTTTTTTCCTATGCCGTCTATACCCACTAGCTCAGTATTATCTGATGACAGTTCAATCATCGAATTATACCAATTATCATAAGAAACATAATAATCTGCAAGCAACTCTGCTGCAACTTGGCCAATAAATCTAATACCTAAAGAAAATATAAACCTATCTAGAGTTATTACCCTTCTGCTTTGTATAGCATTTAATAAATGAGCTATTGATTTCTTGCCCCAACCAGACTGTTCTTCCAGATTAAATTCATCCAATCTTTCTTCTAAAGTAAAAATATCGGGAATTTGTTTTATCAGACCAAGGTCGTAAAAAAACTCTATCTGCTTATCACCAAGGCCAACAATGTCAAATGCATCTTTCGATACAAAATGCTTTAGTTTTTCTATTATTTGAGCTTTACAGGCAAATTCCTCAGGACATCTTACTGCAGCCTCTCCCTCAACCTGACGTACTTTACTACCACATTCAGGGCATACTTCAGGAAACACAAATTCAGGTGTATTTGGAAGACGAGAATCTCTGCTTACTTCAACGATCTGGGGAATTACATCCCCTGCCCTTTTGATTGTTACAATATCTCCCTCTCTTATGTCTTTACGTTTTATCTCATCTTGGTTATGCAGACTTGCTCTACTAACTAGCACCCCACCAATATTGACTGGCACTAAATCTGCAACTGGAGTTAAAACCCCTGTTCTGCCCACCTGTATAAATATCTTATTTAACTTTGTTTTTGCATAAACCGCAGAAAACTTGTATGCAAGTGCTGAGCGCGGTGCTTTGTGAGTATTCCCTAGACGATTTTGTAGTACCAAATCATTTACTTTATAGACTATTCCATCAATATCATAATCCAAGTTATAGCGACAGTTATAGACTTCGTTATAGAACTTCAGCATTCCATCCAAACTACTCGTTAAGGACTGATGCTCATTTACGCAAAAACCAAGTGCCTCAAGCCTATTTAGTATTTCACTTTGACTTTTCTCTGCTCCACCAATCAAAGAATAAGCAAAATATCTAAGAGGTCTGCTTGCTGTAATGTTTGCATCCAATTGCTTTAGAGAACCAGCGGCTGCATTTCGAGGATTGGCAAATTCATCGTTTTCATTTAACTTTAAAAAGTCGCTGTTACTGATGTATATTTCACCTCTTACTTCTAGTCTTCCTTGCACACCTTGCAAAAACTTAGGAAAGCCCTTTATTGTTGCAACATTGTGAGTGACATCTTCCCCTACAAAACCATCACCTCGAGTTGCAGCTTTAACAAATCTTCCATCCTCATAAATTGCAGAAAACGACAACCCATCAATTTTTGGTTCACATAATATCTCTATTTTGTCCTCAATTAAAAACCTCTTTATTTTAGACAAAAATTTCTCTACACCTTGTTCATCATAAGCATTCTCAAGGGAAAGCATAGGTTCTTGATGTTCCACCTTAGAAAACCTCTCATCAGGTGGAGCACCAACACTATCTTGCGTTGCATAAGCTTCTGGAAGTTGTGCCTCTATTTCAGCTAACTTTTTCTTCAGTTCATCATATTCAGCATCACTTATTTCTGGCTTATTTTTTTGGTGATACAAAACATTATGATAATTTATTTGATCTTGCAGTTTTTCTCTCATCTTTTTTAAGGTAGTCATGATACCAATATAATGCTACATTAGCCTTTGTCGTCAAGTTGTGAATTTTCTTGAATTTATCATATGGTCTTAATCCATCAAATATCAAAGGTGCCACAATGCTATAGCCATACTTATTCTTCTCTTGCTCAATTGTATTAGCAGATCTCACTTGCTTTAGCCATATGTTTATATAAAATTAAAATAAATTAGAGTAAACAATATTGCTATTTAAATGCTAACAAGATTCGCTCCAAGCCCAACTGGCTACCTCCACGTAGGAAACGTACGAACTGCTTTGGTTTGTTGGATGTACACACGTAATCAAAATGGAAAATTTTTACTCCGTTTTGATGATACTGACCTTCAGCGTTCAGATGTCAAATATATAAATGATATCATAGAAGACCTAAAATGGATTGGCATAGATTGGGATGCAAGTTTCAAGCAATCAGAGCGCTTTGAGCGTTATAACGAGGTGTTTTTGCAGTTAATAAAAGGAGGGCATATTTATGCATGCTATGAAACAAGGGAAGAGTTAGACATTAAACGAAAATTGCAGTTAAAACAAGGACTTCTCCCTGTATATGACAGAAGCGCGTTACTTCTAACTGAGCAAGAGAAAATTAGTTATGAGCAAGAAGGAAGAAGACCACATTTTAGATTTAAGTTGGATAGAAATGAAGTTGTTAAATGGAATGATGAAGTTAAAGGTGAAATAAATATTGCAACCAGTAGCATAAGTGACCCTGTGGTAAAAAGAGAAGATGGAATTTACACATACATGTTACCTTCTGTTATTGATGATGTTGACTTTAATGTAACCCATGTTGTACGCGGGGAAGATCATGTAACTAATACCGCAGTTCAGCTCCAAATGATTAAAGCATTAAAAGCGAAAATCCCTACATTTGCTCACCTTTCTCTGCTACATTTTGATGATAGCAAAATATCCAAGCGAACCGGCGTGCTGGACATTAAATCTATAAAAGAAGATGAAATTGAACCGATGGCACTAGTTAGTTATTTAGTGAAGCTCGGAACATCCAATCCAATTGAAGCTTGCGCCTGTATGCAATCTTTGATTGATTCATTTGACATTAAAAAATTTAGCTCAGCATGTACACAATTTAGCTTGAGTGAAGCATACAAGCTAAATTGCAAAGTGCTGCAACAAATGCCATTTGAAATTATACAAGAACGTTTAAATCAAATTGGAGTGGACTCCTCAGAGTTTTGGTATTTTATAAAGAACAATATAGAAAGGTTTTCTGAGGTGGCCAAGTGGTGGAAAATATGCAAATCCGATATAGAGCCTGTGATTCTTGATAAGGAGCTTATAAAAATTGCGTTCAATGCATTGCCCCAAGGTGATTGTAATGAAAACACGTTGTCAGAATGGGTCAAAACTATTCGACAAACAGTGGATATAAAGGCAAAAAACCTATTTACGCAGTTGCGTTCAGCTTTAACAGGAACAGAAACAGGACCAGAGCTCGCTAAACTATTAATTTTTATCGGCAAAGAAAATATCATTGCAAGGTTAAAAGAAAAGTGAAAACTAAAGAATTATAGCTAATGCAATCCCTACGTCATAGCGCGATTCATTCGCGGTATCCCTTAGCCGCTAACAAGCAGCGGGATGACGGTTGTCGTTTAGCCATAAACATTAAGAAATTTACCAAATGAAAAAAAAGGCAAAAGAAGCCCCGTGGTTAT
>NZ_JAPQLK010000128.1:1213-5858 GCF_028981785.1 Wolbachia endosymbiont of Drosophila leontia | reverse complement strand
GGTTTTGTTTTCTTTCTGCTACTCTCCAGTATTGGTCTAATTTTTTTAAATTGTTCTTTACTTATATCGCTTGGATAGCTTTTTTGCATAGATATACCTCTTTCTTAACTATGCTTATTTTACCTCATATTTTCGAGATCCTTAACAGGTTCTTAGAATCTTCTGAAGGTTTATACGCGAAAAGAGACTTGTAGTAAACTAATAGGTCTATGCCACTCTGTCTTGCTTTCTGAATACCAAACACTTTTGTGTTGTAGCTTGCTTAAAAATAGTTATCGTTATTATAGAGTTTATATACAGAATTTATGTTTTTAAATTACATAATATCTTAACTACAAAAATAATTTTCTATATAATATTTCATATGTTTTAAAGCTTCATTTTTATGTTATTATAAACGTAAGTTTCAAGATTGAAAATAATATGGTAAATATTAACACAAAAAAACAGCCAGCAGGATTTTTCATATATCTCTCTGGTCTTTCGGGAAGTGGTAAACTTTCCACAGCAATAGAATTATCTAATATGATAAACGCATTAATTGTAAATAGTAAGTTCTATAACAATGTTCAAGCTTGCTCTATATACGATGGTGTCTTTGAACGTGATCAAATACCTAAAGAAGTTCAAGATAGAATATATGGCATTATGCAAATTATGCTTCAGGTAATAGAAAATTATCCGATTCACTCAAAAAATTACATATTTATTGATGAGTTGATGGAAAATAATGACCAGAACATGAGGATGTATGATTCAATAGTAAGGCTTAGTAAAAAAATGAACACAGAAATCCTTCCTGTGGTACTTAGGTGTGATCTACCGACATTACAAAAGCGTATTGCATTAAAAAGGCAAAGAAAAAATAGGAAGGTGATTAATCTAAATAGCATGATAGAGCAATGTAGGATTAACAATTTATTTACACCACCGAGTGCTATAGAGATAGAAAATTCAAATATGAGTATAAAAGAAGTAGCTCAAGAGATAGTAAACCAGATGCACAAGCTTAGCCAAATTGCGTGTATGCAAAAAAATAGTCTATAGCAATTTCATATACTGAGGCTCATTTAAATATAGAGCTTCAACTTCATTTAATTTTTGCTTGTTCTTTAGTCTATAATGAACTAATAGCCCTGCATGGCTAGCATTTAAATTGCAATCCATATGTGTACTGCTTGTAGCGTGACCAGGGTCACATGCTGCAGTTGGACCAGACAGCGGCAATAAATTGAAATCAAATAACTGTGTATAAAACCCTTGAGCATTTTTGATTATAGCTCTGATATTTTTTTTGCTATTTGCACAAAGCAAAGATATTGCGTAGGCTTGAACTTCCAGCGCACTAACCCCGTATAACGGCTTATTTGTAGCAAGATTTATACCTTGTGCAGCTGATATACCAACTCTAATTCCAGTGAAACTTCCTGGTCCAACTACTACCGCCAAATGATCTATTTTATCATAATTATAGTTGTGCTTATCAAATAAAGTACTTAGTATTTGAAAAAATGATTCTGCATGACTATTGCTAGTGGAATTGTGCTCTACAAAACAGTTACCATCATAATCAACTATTGCTATTGAACTACCAATACCTACAGTATCAATCGCTAAAATAGACATTACTTAAGCTTATCATAGAGTTTTGAAAATATCATAGTAAAGGCACCATTACCCATAACATTTGCTGAGGTGATTATTGGATCAAACACTACATACAATGCTGTGATTAACGAAAGCATTTCTGGAGAAAATTTGAGGTATTTCTCAAGAATAGGTAGCATTACCATAATTCCTCCTGCCGGCACTGCAACGATAGCAAACTTAAATAACAAAAAATAGAGAAGGAAAGTTACATAGTCTGTTGTGCACAATGAATAACCGGAGGCAATTATCATTGATAATATTATGACAAAAAAGCAATCACCTACTAAATGAAAGCTAGCAGTTATTGGCACAACAGACGATGCTATGTCAGGTTGCTTTACATTTTTTTTGCTTCCTTCAAGACTAAGAGGCATAGTTGCATTACTAGACATTGTGCTCATCGCAGTAATAAATGCCGGTATCATATTGCCTATACTAGCTATCCAGCTTGTGATCTTGAATGAATTTGCTGCTCCATATAAGAGGAAAAC
Source organism: Wolbachia endosymbiont of Drosophila leontia (assembly GCF_028981785.1). Taxonomy (NCBI): domain Bacteria; kingdom Pseudomonadati; phylum Pseudomonadota; class Alphaproteobacteria; order Rickettsiales; family Anaplasmataceae; genus Wolbachia; species Wolbachia endosymbiont of Drosophila leontia. The sequence continues at coordinate 3,717 of NZ_JAPQLK010000128.1, read as the reverse complement.
ATAAAGGTAGGTTGCAGATGCTATAATAATGAAAATTATTGAGTAATCCTTAAATATTATAGATAAAACTTGATCATGCTGCATTTTTAAAGCAAGCCCAAGTACAAATATTGGAATAATCGGCGTCAAAAACGTCTTCAAAATAAAGAGAGTTAAATCTAACATTTTGTTCGAAAGCTCTTTGCTTTTCTTGGGTAGCAGTGTGGACACTACTATGCTGGACACAAATCCACAGGCAAGGGCATAAAAATTAGAAAGCAATGCAGGCAGCCTAAACGACCATAAGGGAACAATTGTTTCTTCATACGTTATATCTTGTATTGAATGAGTGTTTTGTATGATGAAATGCCCAACAGAATAAGCTATTAAACTTGAAGCCAGATTTGACAAGAAGATCATTATAATAAGTAACAATATGAACTTTACAGCTGACTGCTTAAGATTGTTAACACTGCTAAAGATTAACGCAAAAATAATAAAAGGCATTATAAATAGCAAAACCTCTTTTATACTCAGGCTCGTTGAGTACAAGAAGGTTTTTGCTTCCATTGGAGCTAAATGACCAAAGAATGCAACTGAAGTGATGACCGTGAGTAAGATTAACAGTTGTAGCACGTTCTTATATACCAATGTCCTATGGACATATATATGGTAAGTTAGTTGTTAAGTAAAGCAAAACTGTCTAAACTGCACAGCAAATGGTGTAATGAAAGTAGCTGACACTGGAATGACAAAGAAGAGTGAAATTAGCACTCACTTATTATTCGTGTCGTTTTCAGTAAAAGCCTCCTCCCATGTGCCTTGAGTTGCTGCACGGCTATACTCTGTTACTCTATTTTCAAAGAAATTCGTATGTTCCACGCCATTTAGTATTTCATCAAGCCACGGAATGGGATTATCATTAACATCATATATGGACTCAAGACCTAACTGCATTAACCGTCTGTTTGCTACGTAGCGTATGTAATTGCGCACTTCTTCTGCAGATAGTCCTTCAACGTCTCCGAAATTAAAAGCAAGCTTTATAAACTCATCCTCAAGCTCAACAATAGTGCGGCATGCAGAATATAATTCCTCTTTAAACTCATCGTTCCAAATTTCATTATTCTCTTTAATAAATGTATTAAATAACATAATAATTGAATTGGTGTGCAAAGTTTCATCACGGGCTGACCAGGCAATTATTTGTCCCATGCCTTTCATTTTTCCAAAGCGTTGAAAATTGAGCAAAATTGCAAATGATGCGAATAACTGCAACCCCTCGGTAAATGCACCAAACACCGCCAGAGTTTTAGCTACATGTTTTTTATCGTGTTTTTTGCTTTCCTCGAATTCTAACATGTATTCATACTTCTTTCTCATAGCATCATACTTTAAGAATGCTTGATACTCGCTTTCTGGCATGCCAATTGTGTCTAAAAGATAAGAATAAGCTGCAATGTGTATAGTTTCCATATTGGAAAAGCTTGCAAGCATCATGCATATTTCTGTTGGCTTAAATATATTTGAATAATGCCTCATGTAGCAGTTATTTACTTCAATGTCTGCCTGAGTAAAGAATCTAAAAATCTGAGTTAGTAGATTTTTCTCTACGTTTGAAAGTTTAGTTTTCCAATCCTTTACGTCATCAGCAAGCGGAACTTCCTCAGGTATCCAATGGATTCTTTGTTGCTGCAGCCACGCATCATACGCCCAAGGGTAATTAAAAGGTTTGTATATTGGATCTGCTTTTAACAATGACATAAGACAGCTATTATTTTCTAAAGTAAATATTATATTAAGTGATATTGAGAATCAGCCAATTCAACTTTTTTGAAATTTGACGGCAGATAATTTATTAGTGTATTATAGCTTCAAGTAATTTGTCAACAGAAATGCGAGTATTAATATCTTTTATTTTATTATCTACAGTGAGCTGCACTCACACTATTCACAATCACGGAGCTCCTGGCATTAGTGTTGAATTGTGGAGCAAGATAAAAGTAGGTGACGATAAAGAAAGAGTGGTTCACACTTTAGGATCACCAACATTAGTATCAAAGTTCGATGACAATGTTTGGTACTATGTCTCATATAAAGTTAAACAAGCCAATTTTTTAGGAAAAAGGAAGTATAGTAGTAAGTCTCTGCAAATTTCATTCGACCAGGACGGTAAAGTTGAAGATACAAAAGAAACTGACATCTTAGAGAGATCTTTGGCTGTTTCTGATTGAAAGTTTGCTAACTATAGAGTTTTTCTCACTCTTCTTTGCATCCAAGAACCGTATAACGTCATCCCAGTGCCCAGACAATGGAATCCAGGAAACTTAATTGCAAGTAATGCATTGGGTTTGGTGAGTATGGGTTTTGCGTTATAGAATGAAGCACTTTTGATGAATTTGTAAAGAAAACTGGATCCCAGTGGGCTTTGTTGCATCGCTCAAGTGAAAAGAACTGGCAGTTACTGACTCTCATTTTTTGTGGCATATTTTTTCTTCAACAGTTAAATGGCTATTTATAATGAA
>NZ_JAPQLK010000128.1:0-1163 GCF_028981785.1 Wolbachia endosymbiont of Drosophila leontia | reverse complement strand
CAACAAAGCCATCCCAGTGTCAAGCACTGGGATGACACCATTTGTTGTAAACTCACTTTTACTCTATGGTTATACTACCTTGCTGCTATCCTGAACGGATACAGTGGGCTTATTAAATTATAGAATTACTTTAGCTATAGAATAAAGTCTAGTGTTACTTCACGCCAAATGTGGTGGTGCTGAGTAGGCAAGCCGGTTAATGGGCTACATTTATATACTGCACGCATTGCGTTATCTGCTATCGACCTGAAAAGTGGATTATTTCGATAGGAATCACTGTCTGCTACATCCGCCATAATTATCTCGCCTTGACTGGATAACAATAAGTTAATTTTTATATTAAAATTTTCTTTGTAAGCTATGCTTTCAGGAATGCGCCAGCATTTTGTGAGCTTGTCTCTTATAGAGTTAATAATTTCTGTTACAACTAATTCATCCTTTTTGCTCTCAACGCTTTTTTCGTTTCCTATTTCATTTTTTGCCCCTCTAACATCCCTTCTTAGTTTTTTCTCTGCACTTTTTTTTCTTTTTGGAATTGGAATGAATTCTTTACCCTCGTTAATAATGACTTCTTCTTGCATTTCGATAATTTGCCTCGGTTGTGCTACAACAGTGTGCTCAACCAATTCTTTTTTCCTTTGTGGTATAGGAACAACTGACGTATCATTCGCTTGGGCTTTTGTTGAAGGTAACGAAAAAAGCAGAAAACAACATAAAGACAAAAAAAGAATATAATTAGAATAGAAAAAACGCATATGTTAAGCAGCTTGTTTTACTGGTTTAAAGCTAATATTGCACATAAAGTCAATATATTTTAGTTGATGGACAACTTTGAAGTCAATAAGGAATCCCTTCAAAGTTGCAGGCAAGCGAAAGATTGTCTTCTCGACAGACAAAGAATTGTATAATGGATTAAAAGGGACCGTATGACAAAAATTATAGGAAAAGAATATACAGAACTTTTAGAGCAGTTGAAAGATCGTATTGCAACAAACCGTTATAAGGCAGCACTTGCAGTAAATAGTAAGCTTATTTTGCTTTACCACCATATTGGTACAGAGATCCTAAAACGCCAAAAAGAACATACCTGGGGAGCTAAGAACCTGTTTAAAATCTTCGTAATAGGAGAGAAATGAAGGAAAGGACAATCATTTGCAAGCTGG
>NZ_JAPQLK010000127.1:5917-6002 GCF_028981785.1 Wolbachia endosymbiont of Drosophila leontia | reverse complement strand
GTGCAACTGTTGAGGTAATAAAGCGAGGTGAATTACATTCTTTCGTTGTATTGCCAAAGAGATGGGTTGTTGAGCGATCTTTTGC
>NZ_JAPQLK010000127.1:0-5888 GCF_028981785.1 Wolbachia endosymbiont of Drosophila leontia | reverse complement strand
AAAATTGCGAACGTAAACTCAACACCAGCTTGCAAATGATTGTCCTTTCCTTCATTTCTCTCCTATTACGAAGATTTTAAACAGGTTCTTATGTTCCACTGAGAGAGAAGACAACATTACTCAAATCTTTAAGCGTTGATAGTGGACTTGATAGCGATGAAGAAAATTGTGATAATGATTTATCTTTCAACATAAGTCCTATAAGTTCTATTGAGAAGGTGGCAGAGAGTAGAAACGTAGGTAGGGTATCATTGTGAAGATGGTTGGGGTTAAGTTGCAACCTAAGTGGGGCGCAAAAGGTCTTTTGTGTTGATAATAATTTAAAATCTATAGTAGACTAAAAAAGATTATTAAATTATAATGTAACATATGATAAAAGACGAGAAGTCGAAAACAATTTTTGAAGTGGAAGGGGCAGTAACTGCTTTACTACCTGCAGCAGAATTTAGAGTGAAACTGGACAATGAACATGAGATTATCTGTCATGTATCAGGGAAAGTGAGAAGAAGTAAAATACGCATCATTATAGGGGATAGGGTGTTAGTTGAGATGAGCATTTACGATAGGAATGCGAGAAAGGGTAGGATCATTAGAAGGCTTAAAGGTACAAGTGACAGAACGATCTCTAAATAATCTTATTCTTGCTTCATCATCGAAAAGGCGTATAGCTTTACTAAAACAAATAAACATTGAGCCAGGTCTAATTTTGCCAGCAGATATAGATGAAGCCCCTTTGAAAAAGGAACTTCCGAAGGATTACTCAATCCGTATGGCAAAAAGTAAAGCTGAGAAAATACAAAGTTTAAATCCAAATTATTTTGTGCTTGGTGTTGATACAGTTGTTGCTTGTGGTAGAAGGATATTGTTCAAAGCTGAAAACGTTGAGCAAGCAGAAAAATGTATCCGCTTGTTATCAGGAAGAAGGCATAGAGTATACACCAGTGTATGTCTATTAACTCCCGATCAATCTAAACAACATATCAGGACTGTGGTTACAATAGTGAAATTTAAACGTCTCAGTGAACAAGAAATTAAGTATTATTTAGCATCAGAAGAGTGGAAAAATAGGGCGGGGGGATGCAATATACAAGGCCTAGCTGGAGTGTTCGTATTGTTCTTACGCGGCTCCTACTCTTCCGTTATAGGGTTACCATTACATGAAACCTATTGTTTGCTAAGCAATTATTTTAACTTCAATTTATATTGAAATACCTTTATTAGTATCTTTTTTTTGTTGTGACTCAGCAACCTGTTTAGCCCAATCTAGTGGTCTTTTATTTCTGTTAGCTAATGCAATTCTATTGCGATCATAACCATCAGTGTGTTCTGTTAAAGTATCTCCTCTTTCTTCTTCTATTACTCCAGCTTTCAGTTGTGCTTCATCTTTCTCTAGTAATTTATATAGTTCGCTATTTTTATCTACAGTTGGATTAGTGTCATTATTTTCTCGTTCTGCCACTGTTTTTTCTAACCACTTACGTATAGGGTCATATTGTTTACCTTCTCCTATCTTTTCTAAAATGTTTTCTGAGAATGAATCTTTAGGAATATTTTCTTTAGTAGCCTGTTGTGCCGGTTCTCTTAACCCTTTATCCGGGTTTCCCAATGCTCCTTTTAACTCACTCGTATCTCCGATTTCTTTTGGTTCAATGTTTTCTAAGCTCTTCTTTAACTGTTCAGGATTTACTTGAGATTGTTCATTATTGTCATGAGTTGGAGATGAATAGCCCGAATCGTTTGCTTTTATGTCTGTTGAGCTGTCTTTTAGCAACCCAACTTCTCTCAAGCGTTTTTTAGTTTCTTCGCTAATCTGACTCTGATCAGCTGGTTTTAACCCGAGATTTTCTTGACCTAATGTATTTTTAAGTTCTTCAAATAGAGTTAGATTACTTTGTCTAATATGTTCTTCTAATTTCCTTCCTACCTGTTTTAAATCTGTTTGAGATTTACTATCACTATTAGTTGGAGATATGTAGCCTGAATCACTTATACTATTTGGTGTTGAAGCAGAGACACTAATAGTTGGACCTTCCACTATTTTTACATCTGCTAAATCGTCTTTTTGCAATCCATCTTCTTTATCTTGTGACAGTTTATCAGTAGGATCAACTTGCCTTAATCCTCTATTATCCTGCTGTGATCTATCTCTGATTTCTTTAAGAAGATTTTCAGGTGGAGTTTGATCACTTTGTTCAATGTTTTCTAAGCTCTTCTTTAACTGTTCAGGATTTACTTGAGATTGTTCATTATTGTCATGAGTTGGAGATGAATAGCCCGAGTCACTTTTATTATTGAGTGCTGTAGCAGAGAGCGGCTGTTCACTTTCTTTCCACTTAGCATCACTAGCATCTTGGTTATCACTGTTATCTGGAGAAGATGAATAAGGAATTATGTCCTTTAATGTCTCTAACGGTGATGGGTTATTTTTTCTACTTCCTGCAATTGATGCTTTTCTATCATCAACATCAATGTGCCGTAAGTTGTTTTTCTTGAAATTTCTGATGTCTTGTAACAGATCGCCTTTGCTATTTCCTTCTTGTTGCTGGGTTTTAGGTTGTTGCTGATCATTAGGTGTTTGCTCACTTCTATCTGGTTTTTGGCTTCCAGGTACAGCATGTCCAAATGTAGGATCGTCATACCGTTCATCTTCTTGCCTATTATCTTGATTGTGGCTTACAGACTTGGTGAAAGTAGAACTATCTGAAGAATCAGAAGTTGCACCTTTTTGCTGATTATTAGGTGTTTGCTCATTTTCGCGCAAGTCATCTGGTTTTTGGCTTCCAGATTTGGCTCCCCCTTGCTCATCGAAAACACCTTTTTTAGGTGGTAGTGAACTAGTTCTAGGTGGAAGTGGCGGAGGAGTTTTTTTGTTCTGAGGATTCTCCTCAAAAAGCGATTGTAGGTTATAAACTTGACCTCCCAAATTTGCTTCTCGTGCTGTTTGTCTAAGCTCACGCTTTTCTTTAGCCTCCTGAGAATTAATTTTATCGTCAAAATCTTTTCCAATTCCGCTATCGTAAGACTGCCTTCTGCTGTTAGATTGTAGTCCAAAATGTGAAAGGTGGTTTTCTTTTTTTTGAGTTATATCAGTAGCTTGAACGCTAACACCTCTATTAACATCAATTCTTGTTGTAGTTTCAGATGATAGCTCGTTACTGTCTCTATTATGTTGCATCTCATTCGCTTTTCCTTGTCCTTTCTCCCTGAATTGTATTTCATGCAAGAATAAACCACCTATTTTTACATCTCTGTTTACTTCTAACCGTTCTAGAGAAAAATCATCACCTTTAACAAGGTCTACACCGTTAGCATCAATCTTAATTTTGATCTTACATTCCTTCCCCTCCGCATACCACTTTAAAGTCATTTCATACGAACCATCAGTTACGACATAATGTCTTATTTTTTTCCCTTCTTCCTCGGCAACAAAACCATGCATTCCGCTCTTTCCATCACTATGCAATGTTGAAAATCCTGAGATTTCATTCTTCTCACAAAAATCACTATTTAAAAATTCGCTAATTTTAAACTCTTTTTTGTTATCTCCCAGCGTAATACTTGCGTGATTACCGTATATTGAAACTCCTGCAACATCATCAACATACTCTTTCAACCTTTCTTTAACTTCACTTTCAAGCTCTTGTCCAGCTTTCTTTGTCTTGTCGCATTTCTGAAGAATAACTCCATATGCTTTATCTTTGTTTTCTTCTTCGTCCCAATTCCAGTTGGCGTGTTTTGTTAAAAACTTTACTGTGTTAAAATCAACTCTAGCATTATAAATTGGGTCGTCTTCCTTTTTTATTTTATCAAATAAAGGAAAATTTTCTTGAATGCGCTCATTATAAATGTGTTCTTGTTGTGTATCGTTAGTGCCCATATATCCCTCACTAATAACCCTCTGCCTTTAGTTCTAGCTAATACTAGCTAATATAATTATCACAAGCATTGGTTGAATTTTTATTAAGGAAGGTTGTGTTACTAATGTGATGACACAAGCTATTTTATGGTAACATCAAACGATTTAAGTTGTCATTCCAGTCTGGAATCGAGCCTTTCACGAACCCCATCAAAAATGTTGTGTTTTAACATAAGATTAGCCACTTTTATGCTCACCAATTTAGTGCCAATCAAGATTCCTGGATCCCAGTGTCTGGGCACTGGGATGACATCCTTCTTGGCGGAAATCACTCTTATATCACAACAGCTGCATAGCCTAAATTGCTTTAGCTATAGCTCTGTTTTTGCAACTTCAAATATCTGCTACTCATAGTAAACACTCCTGGATCTTGAGAGGTTAGCTTGAGTATAGCGAGTATGTTGATAAACAACAAAGCAGCAATCGAGATATCAGCAACATCCCATAGCAACCGGACTTTACCTATCGCACCAAGCGGAATGATCATGGTAAAAATTACAATCCAGATTTTAGTGTATTTATTATCCATAGACACATAGCGTATTGTCTGTTTTGAGCAAAAAAACCAAGTAAAAATAGTAGTAAAAGCAAAACAAAACATTATGGCCATAATTAAATAGTCAATATAAGGCCAATTCATTGCCTTTCTAAAAGCAAATATGCACATGTTAGTGCTCTCTAAATCAGTGACCCAAGAATCTGTGACAAGCAGTACCATTGTTGTAATAAACACTATAAACGCAACTATAAAAGGCGATATTATCGTAATTAGACTCTGCTCAATAATAAATTTATTATTATTTTTCTTAGGAACAATTGAAGAATGTACGATTCCTTCAAGGCCAAGCCCTATATCTGTTGCAAAAATACCTCGCAAAGTTCCGACTTGAATAATAGTCAACATTTCTAGAATCAAACCTAGAGATAAACCAGAGTTAAAGCTACTGGTTGTAAAAAAACTGCTTGTTATTAGTTTTAGAGAAGGAAGAATATTTTCACTAAATTTAAATAATATGATACCGCAAAGTATGAGGTAACTTACCGTCATTATCGGTATCATAGCCGATATAAAAATTTTAATCTTTTTTAAGCTGAGAACTGCAACAACAAAAAATATTATGGCCATTACAATGCCACCAATGACTACAGGCACATCTATCATGTTAAGTGGTATTGATAGAGAATTTACCTGAACAAGGTTACCAACTGTTATTGAAACCATCATCATAACAACCAGAAACACAATTGTAGCTTTTCTAGAATTAAATGCATCAGCCATGTAGGCTACAGGGCCACCTATAAACCGTCCGTTCTTTTCCTTTCTGGTTTTTATACTTAGATAACAAGTGACATATTTTATCACAGAAGTGATAACAATAATTATCGCCATCCACAAAATAGAGCCCGGTCCTCCGGTTTTTAGAGCAACAGCAGTTCCTGAAATATTTCCTACTCCTAAATTTCCCCCTAAAATTGTAAACAGAGCGGCTATAGAGGAAAATTTATTTTCTCCTTTTTTAGCTCCAAGTAGCGAAAGGGCGTATGGTAATCTAAATACCTGTAGCCATTTTAGTTTAATCGATAGGTAAACACCAGCAACTAGCATGAGTAATATTGTTGGCAGTAATAAAACAAACTTCACTGTATCCATCTGTAAAAGTGAGATTTTCATTTGAGTATACAACAAAAATTGAAAATACCTAACCTATTTTCTATGTATGACTTCGTTTCCGTCATTCTAGAAACCTTTTCTTGTCATCCAAGTAGCGTGACACATAACTGTACGAACATTGTAATATGGTACAATGTTAAGACGATGTCATTCCAGTGCTTGACACTGGAATGGCTTTGTTGCATCGCTCTTCGGATAGTAGGTAACGTACAATAAATTCATGAAGCTATCTCAAACTTAGCCATGCCTATTTCAGTAAATTTGTTAAGCAAATAACACTTGAGTAGCAGTTCCTTCTCA
>NZ_JAPQLK010000126.1:0-5472 GCF_028981785.1 Wolbachia endosymbiont of Drosophila leontia | reverse complement strand
CTAGAGATACCACGGCGGTATGACGGTTCGCAGCGGTATAGTAACTCGTCATCCCGCTGCTTGTTAGCGGCTAAGGGATACCGCGAAGGGATACTGCGAATGAATCGCGGTATGACGGTTAATTATTCTGCGGCGGTATGACGTAGAGCTCGCGTTAGCTATACTTTTATACTCACCAACTCAGTATCCAATCTGGATCCAAGTAGTCAGCTACTTGGATGACATCTTTGTGTTTGAGGCAAAACCAGCTATAACATTTCTTCGCAAACAAATGTTCGTACAGTTGTGCGCGTGATGCTGGAATCTAGACAACAATTAGATCCTATTGTCAAGCAATAAGCTACATGTGCTATTTATTTAGTAGATTAAATATGAAGTTTAAAACTCTGCTATTGACTTCCTGTAGAACTAGTGAAAACCAAACTTGCTTAAAACCACTTAATTAGTTATAGTTATAAGTTTAGGTACAGTAAAATGACAGCTTTTGTCCCCTTGATTATTTTTTTAATCTTGTATCTTGGAAGTGGTGCTTATTTTTCTTTTATCGGAACTGATAATCCACTTCATCAGGTTTCACCAGTAATCTGCTTATTACCAGCACTATTTTTTGCTGTCTCACGTGGTACAAATAAAATTCAGCATAACATCGATACTGTTATCAAGGGCATGGGTGACAAAAACACCCTTACTATGTGTTTAATTTTTTTATTTTCTGGAGCATTTTCTGCGGTGACTCAATCAATCGGTAGCGCAGACACTGTTGCTAATTTAATTCTTAATTTCCTTCCAGCAAGATTACTGCTGCCTGGAGTATTTTTGGCTTCTGCTTTTATTTCAACTGCAATTGGCACATCTATGGGAGTTGTTGCGCTGATGGTACCTATAGCTGTTAATCTGGCAAAAAGTGGAGCTTTTGGTCTCGAAATAGGAACTGCAACTGTAGTAGGTGGTGCCGTGTTTGGCGATAACCTTTCGATGATATCTGATACCACCATTGCATCTGTTTCTTCACAGGAAGCTTCAGCAAAAGATAAACTTAAAATGAACTCTAAAGTTGCACTTATTGCCAGCATTATAACACTCATCTACCTAGCAGCTGCCTCAAATAGTACAAAAATTATTTCTATATCAAATTTAGATTATTATTCTATAATAAAAATTATTCCTTACATTTCTTTAATAATCATGGGGCTGTTTGAAGTCGCCACTTTAGTAACAATAACTATAAACATAATTATTGCTGGTGTGCTAGGAATAACTTTTTTTGACTATGCTATCATTCAATTTCCTCATGACGTGTATGACGGTTTCAAAAAAGTAAACGAAATAGTGGTATTTGCTCTATTTATCGGTGGATTGAGCCATATAATGTACAAGCAAGGTCAAAAAGCGTTGCATAAACTCATCGATGAAAGCAATATCACAAAAACTAAAGCTGAATTTGTGATAGCAGGAATTGCGTCTATGTTTACTACCTTAGTTGCCAATAATACCATTGCTATTTTACTAAGTGGTGGCATTGCAAAAAGGCTTGCACAAAAACACAGTATTGCGCCACATCGCAGCGCATACTTATTAGATGTTTTTGCTTGTGCTACAAAAGGTATCTTACCTTATGGTTCCCAACTATTGCTAGCAGGTAGCATCGCCTCTGTATCACCTATTTCTTTATTAACACAGGTATATTATTGCTTTATTCTAGCGGCAGTTACAATAGGCGAAATAATCATCAACAGCAGAAAAGAGAAACATTGTGCGGCTGCAACTTAGAGTTTCTCTTTTTTTACCCATAAGGAACGGAATTACTTGACACCCTTCGCCAACCCCCTTATCATGAAACTGAAGCTATTTATTTATCTTCGCAATCTGTGCAGGTTAATGGCAAAAAACTTAGGGTATTTGGCGTCTCATGTTTAATTTTTCGCACTACGTGCATCGCATGTCTTTAAAAATTTCTGGGTTTTTACCTATATAAACCGAAACGCGCTTACAAAGCGTTTAAGACAGCAAAAAACGTCAAATTGACAAGGGAGAATTTCAATGCTAGCTACTACGGGGTTTCTTTGCCTTTTTTCCTGCTTAGTAAATTTCTTAAACACTTGCGGTGTAGGTTAGTTGCAAGTTAAAAGCAGCTAAATCGCTCTTAATCAAGCGTTTTAGAATAAAAAAAACGCCGATATTTTAGTACATAGTAAATAGCCAACCACCATGGGGCTTCTTTTGCCTTTTTTTTCATTTGGTAAATTTCTTAAACATTTATAGTTGCAATTTAAGAGCCCGTAAAGGGTGTCATTCCAGTGCCCCTGTGATGTATTCCAGTGCTTGACACTGGAATACAGTTTTCCATATAATCTCATCGAAAATGTTGTAACCACTTTCCATGCTAGTTTGCTTGTTCACAAGCAAACTTTTCTGGATCCCAGTGTCTGGGCACTGGGATGACAAGAGAAGGTACTAGCCTGACACCCTGACAACCGTCATCCCGCTGCTTGTTAGCGGGATCTATGCTAATGCCCTTTTATTCTTTCAATTATGTTATTTCCATTTAAATCTGTCTGTTCCGCAACTTCAGTGAATACAGTTGAATACTCCCTAAAACTGATTGTCATAACTTTACCCTACTTTGAATAATATTTTGATCATTACATATTGTAACAAAAAAAAATCAACTCATTTCTTCTAACGGCTCTATATTAAAGATAGAAAGTCCAGAAGCAATGACGTGTGCTAAGGCTTGGACAAGTTGCAGCGGTGAGATCTTTCTTATATTTTTAATTGTGTAATCTTCTGTGTTTGTAAATGTTTTTTCTATACCCCACTGCAGTAATAAGTACTTTACGTTCTGAATGATTTATGATGTAAATTACACGGTAGTTGCTAACCCTTATCCTATATTGCCCTCTAAAGCTATGACATAAAGGCTTTCCTAGATTAAAAGGATCAACTGTCAGGCGTTTCTTTATGGCCTCCTGAACCATTAATTTAATCTTTGCCGGAAGAGCTGGAATTTCTTTTTCAATAACATTTTTTAAGAATTTTATAGTGTAAGTTTTATTTCCAGATGTTTTCATCATCCTCTACTTCTTCTTCACCTTCAGAGAGGCGATCGTCAGCTATTTTGGATAGCTCTACATCTTCTTCGAACTCTTCTTCCACTAAATCTACTAAAACCTCAGGAATAGTTTTATTTTGAGTCTCTGCCATTTCCGTAAGATACTGAGCCAATTTACTGTCAAAACTTACATTAACATTGAGCTTTTTTTGACTGTGAGCCATATATTAACCAGAAAATACTACCACGAACTATAACATTTTTACTTAATTTTGTCAACTTCTCTATTCGTTGAAAAAACGATCTTGCATAAAAAAATCAACTCATCTCTTCCAAAGGCTCTATATTGAAGATAGAAAGTCCAGAAGCGATGACGTGTGCTAAGGCCTGCACGAGAAACATTCTTGCAGCGGTGAGGTTTAAGTTGTCTTCCAGTATGAAACGCATGTTTAAATCACTCTTGCCATACCCCCATAAAACGTGAAACGCTTCTGCAACTTCAAGTAAGTAGAAAGTAATTCTGTGTGGCTCACAAAGCCTTGCTGCAATTTCTACTACATCTGGCCACTTTGCTAAGGTTTTTATGAGGAAGAGCTCTCCACCTGTCCTTAAAAGTGAAGGATCTGCTGTTGGGAGCTCTTTTGGAGCATTACGCATTAACGAATGAGCACGAGCATGCGCATATTGCACGTAAAAAATAGGGTTGTCTTTTGACTGTTCTTTAACTTTAGCAAAATCAAAGTCCAAGACCATATCATTCTTGCGTGTTAGCATTATAAAACGAGTTACGTCCCTACCAACTTCTTCCACTACATCTCTTGCTGTTAGGAAGTTTCCTGATCTTTTGGACATCTTAACAGGTTTGCCGTTCTCGAAAAAATTCACAATATTATGCAGTTTTACCTCTATTTTTGCTTGATCATCACTGAGCGCAGAGACGACTGCTTTGAGTCTTTTGACATAACCGCCGTGGTCACTACCAAGCTCTACGATCATATTGTTAAAACCACGCGATATCTTATCAAAATGGTAAGCGATATCCGAGGCAAAATAAGTCCAATTGCCGTCCTCTTTCTTCAATGCACGGTCAACGTCATCACCAAATTTTGTAGAGCGAAATAGCATCTCTTTTCTGGAAGTCCAATTTTCGCTTTCTTTGCCTTTTGGTTTCTCCAGGTACCCTTCATACACTAGACCCTTGTCAGACAATATCTTTATACTCTCTTCAATTTTGCCACTTTTTTGTAGCTCATACTCTGAAGTAAAAACATCATGATTTACTCCAAGTAAGTTCATGTCTTCCTTTATAATTTCTAAGATAGAACTTAAAGTATAGTCTCTAATCACTTGATTATCTTGCTTTTCTAGAAGCTCTGCGCCATATTTTTTGGCCAGCCCCTCCCCTATCGGTTTTAAATATTCACCTGGGTATAAACCTTTTTCAACACTAATTTTTTCTCCCAGAGCTTCTTTATATCGCAAATACACTGACCGAATTAGCGTATCTATCTGTGCTCCAGCATCATTAATATAGTATTCCTTAGTAACTTTATAACCAACTTTTTTCAATAAATTTGCCAGAACGTCACCAAATACTGCCCCTCTTGCATGACCAATATGCAGTGGACCAGTTGGATTTGCAGATACAAATTCAACATTGATGGCCTGATTGTTCCCTATATCTAGGGTGCCAAACTCTGTTTTTAGCTCATTTATTTGTTTTAAAATTCCATGCCACACTTCTATTTTTAAGTGCATGTTGATGAAACCAGAGCCTGCTATTTCCACTTTTGCAACTTCATCAAAAAGTTCAAATTCTTTGGCTAAAACCTCTGCAATTTCAATAGGATTCTTCTTTTCATGCTTTGCAAGCACCATAGCAACATTTGTGTAAATGTCTCCATGGACTCTATTGCTTGGAGGCTCTATGATAAAGTTTGCTGCACTTGTGCTTATAACACCCCTTTGTTTCAACTCATTCAATTTACTAAAGATTAGAGAGGAAATCTGCTTAAAAATGTTCATTCACTATATTGCTATAAAATCTATAGCAGTATAGTGAATAAGTGGGACTAGTTGAAGGTTTATCTTAACTATTTTATCTTCCTGGATCAGAGTTTATATTAAGTCGTTGCCGTAACCATGGTAAGAGAAAGCCATACCTTCGCTGTAACCATCATTACCAGCATCAGGCTCTTCAACATCATCAGTTACCACCTGATCTTCAGTTGTGATTTCATCCTTGATCGTCTCGTCTACACCCTCATCACTATAAGAACCTGTTAAGGATCTCGAAAATATGAGGTAAAATAAGCATAGTTAAGAAAGAGGTATATCTATGCAAAAAAGCTATCCAAGCGATATAAGTAAAGAACAATTTGAAAAAATTAGACCAATACTGGAGAGTAGCAGAAAGAAAA
>NZ_JAPQLK010000125.1:0-10426 GCF_028981785.1 Wolbachia endosymbiont of Drosophila leontia | reverse complement strand
AAAAAATTTGGAGAGAAATTTTATACACTATCGCTGATATTTTTCCTTAAGTTGACGCCATTGCCTGAACGGATACATGACAAATCTATCGTTTATCAAATCGTCGGTAAGCCTAAAGCTATAGCCATTAAGCACGATAAAGAAAATCATTCATAATCGCTATAGCAACTAGTGTAGACACTTGACGTTCCTTGTGATTTGATAAATAGAGGTTTTTATCTGACTTCACAACAAGGGCTTCTGGATGACTTTGAAAGTGAACATTACCATGCTTATCTTCAATAGCCTCTATTACCCCCTCACTGGAAAATGCTGCAACTTTATATCCAAGTGACTCCAATTTTCTTCTATTTTCTGGTGTATTACTTACTGCTCCTGAATGAGCATCTGGAAAATATGTTGAAAACCAACCATTTTCATCAGGTATTAGGAATTTGGCTACTACTTCTGCTAAACGACTATTTGGAACAATCTTTATCTGTTGTAAAGGCACATCTTCCTGCTTTGGATTAAGAGCTGACATTAAATGGGTCTTTTGCTGTCTTTCATAACCCGCTACTTCAATTCCTTTTGCACGCATAATGTCTTGTAACCCACCACATATGCCAAGTAAATGAATTGCAGGATTGTCATCTACTATTTTTACAATTGCTTTAGTAGCAAGATCGTTGTAAAAATCAGCAATGCGAGTTTTTGGCTGATGAAGATCATTTAGAATAAATATTCTATTTATCTTTTGCTCTTTAATGAATCGTGCAACTTCAATTTTTATTCGGTCTAGTGCTAGCGCCAACACTTCATCTTGTTTTGCAAAGATAAGCGACTTTTCTTGGATTCCTGTTAGGTTAATTATTTTATTGTAATCAATGAGTACGGTTTTAACTCCAAAATTATTGAATATCTCATAAATTTGAGATACCTCACGCCCAAATGCTCCTTCCTTTTTCAACAAACCAACAACTATGTCATTATTTACTGTATTTTCTGCCGTCAAGACAGTTGACGCTGGTTCTTCTTTTCTGGTTACATGTTGAGATGCCGGTTTTTCACTAACGCCAGCATAAGTAATATTGCTTAATAGTAGAACTATAATTAATAGGATATTAAATATTCTGCTATAATATTTACACATATAGTTTACCCTCTCAACACTTATATCAATATCATAACATATTATAGAACGTTTTACAACAAAAAGGTAAATTTAGTGAGAAAGGAAAGTGGCCTGAGCAGGAATCGAACCAGCGACACAAGGATTTTCAGTCCTTTGCTCTACCAACTGAGCTATCAGGCCAACTGTATACTTTTATTTTTAGATAAAAAATGTTATTATGTCTATCAAAAGTTTTTAAAGTAGTTTATAAAAATAAAGGATGAACATTAATGACAAAATAGGAGTCTACCCTGGCACGTTTGACCCTATAACTTTTGGGCATATTGATATAATCAAAAGAGCGTGTAAACTAGTCGATAAATTAATAATAGGAGTTGCAGAAAACGTTAATAAGCATACTGCCTTTGACACAAAGCTACGCACAAGCATGGCTGAAAATGAAATCAAAGGACTAGGAATTGATGCAGATGTTATATCTTTTAATGGGTTGCTAGTGAAGTTTGCCAAAGAGCAGAATGCTTCTGTTATTATTAGAGGATTAAGAGCAGTGTCGGATTTTGATTACGAGTTTCAAATGAGTTGGGTAAATTATAAACTTCTTCCTGAAATCGAAACCATATTTCTTCCCGCTTCTGAAGATACTCAATTTATCTCATCAAGTTTTGTAAAGGAAATAGCAAGATTAGGAGAAGATGTTAGCAAATTTGTATCAAAAGACGTTCAAAGCGAATTGATTAACCTGAATAGGATAAAAAATGGAGAATAGTGCTTGTTGTTTTTTATTTCTGGATAGGTATATTTAATATATAAAATGTTATAAGCTAAAGGAGTAACATGTCAAAAGTGAGGGTTAATAATAGAAAAGTTTGTTGTCATGGTGATGAGAATGATGAGAGTTCTGGCCATCCATTAATATATTTAGATATGGGAGAAGAAGAGGAAATAGCCTGCCCTTATTGTGAAAAGACGTTTGTCCATGACTGTACTGTGGAAGCGGTTGGGGAGCTGACTAGGGATGAGCTCTAATGGCACTTCTGCAGACTTAGCTTATGTAAATAGCAGTAAGAGGGGCAGTAAAAATGAAACTGTCCATACGGTCGAGCACTCCCCCGTGGCCAGGTATCATATTTCCACTATCCTTAACACCGTAAGCTCTTTTAACAAGCGACTCAGTGAAATCGCCAAGTTGCGCTAGAATAGCAATTGCAAGGCCAATGATTGGAGAATAAAAAATTGAAAATAGACCAAAAAATATTGATCCAAAAATTGTGCACACTACTCCAGCTAAAATCGCACCAAGAAGTCCTGTCCAAGTTTTTCCAGGGCTAAGAATTGGGCAAATTTTAGCTCCACCAAAATTCTTGCCAAATAGGTAGGCAGTAACGTCAATTCCCCAAATGGTTAAGACGAACCATACTAATGCGTATTTTCCCTGTGGTAGATTATATAAATATATTAATGAGGCGCTTGGTAGTGCAATCAATAATAATGCAAAAACGTATAAAATTTTATTTCCTTGGGTTAGATTATACCATTCAAAAGAAGATAAAACTGCTATTGAAAAAATCAATAGGTAAAACGATAAATCACTAAAATATGTAGCAAAGGAAAATATGAATAATATTACTATTGAGGACAACATTCTAATTATAAAATTATTATCTACCATATTTTTTCTCTCTTTTTGTATAATCTTCTAATGCTTTACTCAAATCTTGACAAGAAAAATCAGGCCATAAAGTATCACAAAAATACAATTCAGCATAAGCCGCTTGCCATAATAAAAAGTTGCTTAACCTTTTTTCGCCGCCAGTGCGAATTAATAAATCCAATTTTGGCAAATCTTTAGTATACAGAAATTTTTCAAATTCCTCTTCTGATACATAAGCAATATTTTCTTTTATAATATTGCTTATAGCTTGTGTAATTTCTTGCTTTGCTCCGTAACTGACTGCCACAGTGAGTAATAAACCATCGTTCTTATGTGTCATTTCTTCTGCTTTTTTAATTTGATCCAATATTTTACTGGATAATAGACTTAAATTGCCAATAAAATTCAACTTAATGTTACAGTTGCAAATGAAATTGACTTTATCTTCATTAGTTAAAACAGAGTAAAATAAATCAAATAGACAGTCAGTTTCGTTTTTGGGTCTAAGCCAATTCTCCATAGAGAATGCATACAAAGTTAAGTAGGGTATGGTTAGGTCCGTACAATACTTGGCAATATCGTATGCAACTTCACTGCCCTTTTTATAACCATCAATTTTTACCTTTCCTTGATTGTTCGCCCATCTACCATTACCATCCATAATAATTGCTAAATGTTTCGGTAAAGATTCTTGATTCAACATTTAAATTTAACCTAATTTTGACTTGAGTGAAATTTTTTGGATTTCAATGGACACCTGGAAGGTGTCAGCTACTTGCATGACAGGAAGAGAGTTACTGTGGTGACACCAATAGTTGATACTTGAATGCAAAATTGGTGTCATCCCAGTGCTCCGACACTGGGATCCAGGAAATTTGATTTCAAACGAGTGCATCAGATAGTTGTATAGTAAAGACTGGATTCCAGTGTCAAACACTGGAATGACATCATTTGCTATGTAAGCTTTCTCCATATCATTTAGTGATTCAGTATATCCTTTTCTTTGATGGACAATTCACCATCAATTTTTTTTATATTATTATCAGTAATATTTTGTATTTCCTTTTTAGCACCATGAAAATCATCTTCTGAGATTTCTTTATTTTCCTTCATTTTTTCTGTTTCTTCCATAATATCTCTACGTATATTTCTAATGGCAATCCGTGCATTTTCAGCAAACTGATGCAATAATTTCACTAATTTTTCACGGGTTTCTTGTGTTAAGTCCGGAAGAGCTATACGTATGGTATTGCCCTCAACAACAGGATTTAAATTCAAGTTGGCATTTAATATAGCATTTTTCACTTCACCGACAACATTAATATCCCAAATTTTAATTGATAGAGTTTTGTTATCTATAACCGAAACACCTGCAACCTGATTTAACTTTTGATGTCCACCATAGATATTTACAACTATACCATCGAGCAACGATGCGCTAGCTCTACCAGTGCGTACACCTTTGATATCATCATGAAAGGACTGAATAGTCTTTAGCATCCTGTCCTTTGTTTTAGTTTTTATTTCATTTAACATAAATTACCTAATGTTTACAATCTGAAACTATAGTATAAGTACCTTGACCCTTAATAATATTGACTATTTTTTCTCCCTTCAAAGAAAAAACTATAATTGGAATAGAATTCTCACGAGCAAGTGAAATTGCTGATGCATCCATAACTTTTAAATCACGAGTCAATAAATCCGTGTAAGAAAGCCTATCATACATTACAGCATCCTCATTTTTTTTCGGATCAGCGGAGTATACACCATTTACTTGCGTACCCTTTAGAATAACATCACAATTCATTTCAACAGCACGTAAGGCTGCAGCTGTATCTGTAGTAAAAAATGGGTTGCCTGTGCCTGCTGCAAAAATTACCACTCTACCTTTTTCTAAATGACGAATAGCTTTCCTTCTTATGTAAGGTTCACATACAGTGGCCATGGGTATTGCAGATAATACCCTAGAAGCTATTAAATTTTTTTCTAAAAAGTTTTGTAAAATTAAAGCATTGATTATAGTTGCAAGCATTCCAATATAATCACTACTTGCTCTTTCACAGCCACTTAAAGACGCAGATGTGCCACGAAAGATATTACCACCACCAACAACAATACATACCTGAACTCCAAGCCTGTTAATATCAGTTATATCTTTGCACAATTGGCTTATTATTCCCATATCATAGCCAAAAGACTGTGACCCCATTAAAGCTTCACCAGAAATTTTAAATAACACTCTGGAATATTTTATTTCGCTTTTTTCATTTATTAAGGGAAACATTTTTTACCATTTAGTTTGCACCACCCAAAACAAGTAACTTGTAATTAGATAATTTAATAGCACTCATCTCGCTTGATTTTATAAAATCAGAAACCTTCATTTTATCATCCTTTATGAACTTTTGTTCTAGTAAAACAACTTCTTCATAGTACTTAGCCATTCGTCCATCTACTATTTTTTTTGCTACTTCTTCAGGTTTATTTAAGCCCCTCACTTGCTCTTCAATTATAGAACGTTCATTTTTCAACTTCATTTGATCTAAACCATCTATAGACAAAGCTTCAGGCTTCATAGCAACTACATGCATAGCTATTTGTTTCCCAATCTCTTGTAGCTTCGCCTTATCACCAGATGATTGCAATGCAATTAAAGCACCAATCTTACCTAAGCCACACACATCACCATGTACGTAGCCAGCAATAACTCCACCCTTAGCTTCTAAGTAACAAAGCTTGCTTAACTCTAGCTTCTCACCAAGAACTGATGTACCATTCATAATAGCTTCCTGCACTGTGCCAATGCTTTCATACTTGGCATTTTTTAACTCATCAACGCTAGTACAGCGTTCTTGATGAGCAATTGATGCTAAATTTGAAACTAACTCTATAAATTTCTCATTCCTTGCAACAAAATCTGTTTCGCAATTGAGTTCAACCAATGCACCATAATTTTCAGTCAAACACATAGCAACGAGTCCATCTGAAGCTATTCTATCAGATTTTTTGTCAGCTTTAGCAAGACCTATTGTACGTAACTTATCAACGGCTTTCTTGATGTCACCATCACATTTTTCCAACGCTTTTTTACAGTCACTTAAGCCAAGCCCTGTTCTATCACGTAATTCTCTTATATCATCTGGATTCATCTTCATTTGTTACTACCTCCCTTTCTTCTTCTTTGTAAACTTTACTACGTCTCCTTTTAGTTTGCACAATACCATCTTCTTTTTCTTGAATAAACTCATCACCCCTTATATCATCAATCTTAACTCCAGATTTTGCTAGACCAGACTCTATTCCAGCTAATATAGAGTCGGTAGCTAATTTACAATAGAGCTCTATTGATTTTCTTGAGTCATCATTTCCAGGTATTAGATAAGTAATACCATCTGGATCAGAATTAGTATCAAGTATTGCAACTATTGGAATTCCTAACTTCTTAGCCTCCTTAACCGCTATATGCTCTTTATTAGTATCAATGATGAATAAGATATCAGGAATTGCTCCCATTTCTCTAATACCGCCAAGCGCCTTATCAAGCTTTTGCTTTTTCTTTTCAATGTTTCCCAATTCTTTCTTTGTTAAAATGCTATCCTCGTCATTTAATATTTTCTCATATTGCATCAAGGTTTTTATCGAAGAAGAAACAGTGCCCCAATTAGTAAGCATACCACCAAGCCAACGATGATTCACATAATATTGACCACAACGAATCGCTTCGCTTGCAATAATATCAAAAGCTTGAAACTTTGTACCAACAAATAGAATGCGACCACCTTGAAATGCAACGTCATATAAAGCCTTCATGGCCACCTGTAGCAATGGTAGTGTTTTTCGCAAATCAATTATATGTATACGATTTTCTTGATGCACTCCATATATGTATGGAGCCATTTTTGCGTTCCAGCGACTAATTTTGTGACCAAAATGTACACCAGATTCAGCTAAATCACGCACAGTGACTTTAGGCAAATTTGTCATATATCATTCCTCCAAATAGTTCATCTTCCATGGCATAACCCTAATGGGACTACTTGTACAAGCCATGTGTGAAATTAAATTATTTACATGGTAATAGAAAAGACAGCAAAGCGCAAACAAAAAATATTGACAAAGGGCAACATGTTTATTAGCTTTAAAGTTGAAGCCCGAAAACGCTAAAAAGAAATTAGGGGGGTGTAGCTCAGTTGGTTAGAGCGCATGCCTGTCACGCATGAGGTCGTGAGTTCAAGTCTCATCACTCCCGCCATGTTAGTTTCAGCATAACTTAGAATTCGCAGTATTATTGCTGGTATTGAGAAACGCCTTCACCAAACTTGACATGGTATGGTATTGTAATTAATACTTAAATAGGTTTGTTTTTGTCATTAACAATTAGGATTAAATATGCTCATTTCTGAAGTTTTTGCAGCAGATGCAACTAGCAATACATCAAGTATCGGCGCATCTTTTGCTAGTTTTACTCCATTGATTTTAATATTTGTGGTATTTTATTTTCTCATTATTCGCCCGCAACAAAAAAAACTAAAAGAACATAGGAAGATGATAGATCAAATAAAACGTGGTGATACAGTCATTACTTCTGGTGGAATAATAGGTGAAGTTAACAAGGTTGATGGAGCAAGTGCACAATTTATAATAGAAATAGCACCAAAAGTTGAGATAAAAGTTCTAAAGTCCGCTATATCTGAGGTTTTAAGCAAAGAAACTCAAAAAGTAGCAGCTAAACCAATTGAAAAAGGCAAAATCGAAAAGAGTGATAAAAAGAATAAAAATCAACCACCAGAGGAAAGTAAAAATGGAAAAGATGATAAAGGCAAAAATGCTACATAACTTTAAAAGAAAGTTCATTTGGTGATCCATTTGTGTGCGGAATATTTGGTGTAGTAAGTAGCGGTGATTCAGTAATACCAACTTTACTAACTGGGTTACAAAAATTGGAATATAGGGGATATGACTCTTCAGGTATAGCAATCATAAATAACGAAGGCGAGATAGAAGTCAAAAAATCAGAAGGTAAAGTCGAAAGGTTATGTGAAGTTGTTGATGACAGCAAGATGTCTCACAGTACAGTTGGTATAGCACATACTCGCTGGGCTACACATGGAGTCCCAGGCCTTAAAAATGCTCACCCCATTCGTACAAATAATGTTGTTGTTGCTCATAACGGCATAATTGAGAATTACAATCTGCTAAAAAAGGGTCTAGAAGAAAGGGGAATGTCATTCCATACTGACACTGACACAGAGATCATACCAAACATGCTAACCTTATATCTTGATGAAGGATTGTCGCCAGTTGATTCTCTATTTAAGTGTTTAAACAACTTACATGGCTCATTTGCCTTGGTCCTATTATTTGCAGAATATCCAGACGCCTTATTTGTTGCGAAGAGAAATTTGCCTTTAGCAATAGGCTATAACTGTAACACAGTGTTTGCTGCATCTGACTCTAATGCTTTAAGTGCATTTGTGGAAAAAATATCGCATTTGGAAGATGATGACATTGCAGTGATAAAATCTAGTGGAGTTAGTATATACAACAATGGTACACAAGTTAAACGCAGTATAGAAAATAGTAGTCCAAGTGATTTTCTAATTAGCAAAAATGGTTACCCTAGCTTCATGTTAAAAGAGATTTTTGAGCAACCGCGTGCATTAAACAAAACAATAAATCAATTTTACAAGCAATACAAAGAGGTCAACAAAAAATTATTCTCTGAACTGAATCACATTACTATAGTTGGATGCGGATCATCTTATTTTGCTGGGCTAATAGCGAAGTATTGGCTGGAAAGTATTGCTCAAGTTCGAGTATATCTAGAAATCTCATCAGAATTTAGGTATAGCAACGTCAAGCTGGAAGAAGGCAGCATTGGGTTATTTATCTCTCAATCTGGCGAAACTGCAGATACCATAGAAGCGCTGCGTTATGCGAAATCACAGAAGCAAACAATCATAAGTATAACTAATACATTTAGCAGCAGCATTGAAAAGATCTCAGATATTGTGTTACATACTCTTGCTGGGCCAGAAATTGGTGTTGCTTCAACAAAAACCTTTTCTGCGCAACTTGCAACTTTAGCATGCTTTGCCGTGGAGCTTGGAAAAATAAAAGGTATACTGGGTGGAGAGAGAATAAAACAGCTAAGCAGTGCTATCAATTCTATTCCCGAGTATGTTGAGCACGTTTTGACTGTGATGAAAATACAACATATATCGGGCAGTATATTAGAACACAATAACGTTATTTTAATCGGCAGAGGAAGTTCATACGGAGTTGCAATGGAAGGCGCATTGAAAATAAAAGAGCTTTCATATATCAATACAACTGGTATTGCAGCGGGAGAAATGAAGCATGGTTCTATTGCTTTAATAGACTCTACTGTGCTTATTATAGCAATTATCCCTTATGATGATTTATTCTTTAAAACGCTATCTAATATACAAGAGATTATTGCAAGAAAAGGCAAAGTAATTGCCTTCAGTGATAAACAAGGAGCGCCATTCCTAAGGGGAGTTTGCGCAGATGTGGTGCAACTTCCAGACACTGATAATTTTATCTCTCCAATCATCTACAGTGTTGCTATGCAATTCCTTGCTTACTTTACTGCAGCAAAAAAAGGGTTAGATGCAGATTGTCCAAGAAATTTAGCTAAGTCTGTCACGGTTGAGTAGTCCATTTAAAGTTAAAGCTAAACTTCTAATTAAGGTAACCAGACTGCATTCTGTGATTTTTTTTTTAGCAAAGCACGATACACAATCGTCATTCCGCTACTAGTTAGCGGAATCTATGCCGAGATACCGCGAATGAATCGCGGTATGACGGTTCGCGGTGGTATGACGGTTAAGTAATTCGTCATCCCGCTGCTTGTTAGCGGGATCTAGAGATACCGCGGCGGTATGACGGTTCGCGGCGGCATAGCTATCTTCAAAAATATGGTTGAATAATTGTTAATAATAGTGTATAATTATTAATATTTTTAAGCACTTTGGCTATGGCTTTATCTAAGTTTCTCGACCCTAAGCTGGATTTAACCTTTAAAAGAATCTTTGGCACTGAAAAAAATAAGAATATTCTCATACATTTTTTGAATGATATTTTAGGGTTTACCGAGATAAATACTATACAAGAAGTGGAATTCCTCAGTACTATAATGGATCCTGAAATTGCCTCTGATAAGCAAAGTATAGTTGATGTTCTTTGCAGGGACTCTAGTGGGGCTAGGTATGTGATTGAAATGCAGCTCACTCGCGATAAAGGCTTCGAAAAACGAGCTCAATTATATGCTGCTAAGGCTTACTCAAGGCAAGCTGATAAATCTGGTAAGTACATTGATTTAAAGAAGGTTTTCTTTATTGCTATCTCTAATTGTAATTTATTTCCTGATAAGCTTGATTATATATCCAGCCACACTATAAGAGATGAGAAAACCAATGAGCATGACTTAAAAGATTTTCAATTTGTATTTATTGAACTACCTAAATTTCCTAAGAATAAGGAAGAACAGCTAGAAAGCATAGTGGATCGTTGGTTATTTTTCTTCAAATATGCAGATGAAACTACGGAAGAAGACTTAAGGAAAATAGCAGAAAAAGCACCAATAATAAAGTTAGCCTACGATGAATTAGACAGGTTTAGCTGGAATGAAAAAG
>NZ_JAPQLK010000124.1:0-11829 GCF_028981785.1 Wolbachia endosymbiont of Drosophila leontia | reverse complement strand
CTTCCAGACTCTTTTCATATGGAGAAAAATCAATGCTTGCAATGTTGTTGTAGGGGTAGGTATGACGGTTTGTGGCGGCATGACGATAAGGTTTATACCTTGTCATCCCAGTGCTTGACACTGGGATGACAGCTAGCCTGACAATCGTCATCCCGCTACGTGTTAGCGGGATCTATGCTAAGAGATGCCAAAGACCTTCATGAAACTTTGCCCATTTGGCTTCTCTAAAGATTTCGTTTACAGAATCTAGTAACTCAGCTATGCAGAATAAAAAAAGTTTGTATGGTATACAAATAGTGTGTTTTTTTTATAATTATTTTCTATAATACATAAACCTTTGGTCCAAGCTGTAAATGCCACCATAGGCATTAAAAGTTAATTAACAAACTGCAATGTATAATGAAATAAAGACACTTGCAAGATTTTGATCTTGCAAATCATAAACTTATCATAAAGTTTAATAGTGTCTGTTACTGCTTTTAGGTGTGAGGCTAGAGGGTTATTAGCAGTAACAGACACTATTAAACTTATTATAGAATTTACTTAAAGCAAATACTTAATTTAAAATATTATAATATTTTTACTTACAATAGATTTATGTAAATGCTTTTTTCCTCAAATTAGTATTGTACTATTATACTTGTTGAATGCTAAAAAATTATTAACCATCACTAATCTCTATTTGCATAGTAAGTTTATATATACTATTATACAGTATATCACTTAGTTTTATAGCAAACAAACAAAAGATATGGTGGAGTTATTTGCACTATTGATAATATTTTACTCAAATATATCTGTTGCCTCTGCTCCTACTTCCTGGCAATTTGGATTTCCTGCTCCTGCAACTGAAGTAATGGAGGCTGTAGTTAGGTCACATTCGTTTGTGATGCTTGTGATGGTTACAATAATGCTTTTTGTGTGGGCGCTGCTTGCTTATATAGCGTTTCGCTTTCGTAAAAGCAAAGTAACAAACATAAGTAAAACTGCCCATAGTGTTCCTTTAGAAATTATTTGGTTTGTTATACCAACTATCATTGTTGGAATATTAGCCTTTGAAAACGCTAAATTACTGAAGCTACAGGAAGAAATACCGAAAGCTGACATAACACTAAAAGTTATTGGCCATCAATGGTATTGGAGCTACCAATATCCAGAATATCAAGGTGTGTCGTTTGATAGTTATATTAAGGGAAAAGAAGACTTTATCGAAGGAGATTTAAAGCTATTCTCTGTTAATAACAACATCATTTTACCCGTTAATGCTAACGTTCGTTTACAAGTTACAGCAGGAGATGTGATACACAGCTGGGGAGTACCGGCTTTTGGTGTAAAAATTGATGCGATACCAGGTAGGCTGAATGAGGCGTGGTTTAATATCAAAAAGCCTGGTGTTTATTACGGGCAGTGCTACGAATTGTGTGGTCAAGGCCATGGATTTATGCCAATTGTTGTTGAAGCAGTAAGCAAAGAAGATTTTAATAAGTGGATTGAAAATAGAAAATTAGTGAGTTAAATTTGGAGTATAGATATGAGTGATGTACCAAAGGGCATAAAGCGTTGGTTGTTTTCCACTAATCATAAAGACATAGGGACACTGTACATTATTTTTTCCATATTAGCTGGGGTTATTGGTGGATTATTATCGGTGATTATTCGCACTCAGCTAATGCACATTAATATACTTAACAATAATTATCAATTATATAACGTAATGGTTACAGGGCATGCGTTGATAATGGTGTTTTTTATGATAATGCCAGCCTTAATGGGAGGATTTGGTAATTGGTTTGTACCTCTCATGATTGGCGCACCAGATATGGCATTTCCTCGTATGAATAATTTAAGTTTTTGGTTATTAGTGTCATCTTTTGTTTTGCTCATTCTCTCAGTGTTTATTGGTGAAGGTCCAGGTACAGGTTGGACTTTATATCCACCTTTATCACAGGTAATGTCCCATCCAAGTGCAGGAGTTGACCTTGCTATACTTGCACTTCATGTTGCTGGTATGTCGTCAATTGTTGGGGCGATCAACTTTATAGTTACTATATTTAACATGCGCGCAAAAGGCATGTCATTAACTAAGATGCCACTGTTTGTTTGGTCTGTCTTGCTAACAGCATTTATGTTGATTGTTGCTTTACCAGTGCTTGCCGGTGCTATAACTATGCTTCTTACTGATCGCAATATTGGCACTTCCTTTTTTGATCCTGCCGGTGGTGGCGATCCTGTGTTATTTCAACATCTATTTTGGTTTTTTGGTCATCCAGAAGTTTACGTAATTATTTTTCCTGCATTTGGCATCATAAGTCAGGTTGTATCAACTTTTTCTCACAGACCTGTATTTGGTTACATAGGGATGGTTTATGCAATGATAGGTATAGCAGTATTTGGCTTTATGGTTTGGGCTCATCATATGTTCACTGTTGGGCTTAGTGCTGACGCTGCTGCATTTTTTAGCACTACCACAATTTTTATCGGTGTTATAACTGGTGTAAAAGTCTTTAGCTGGATTGCAACTATGTGGGGTGGAGCAATTGAGTTTAAGACCCCTATGCTATTTGCGCTAGGTTTTATTTTTATGTTTGTTGGCGGTGGCATAACGGGAATAATTCTTTCTCATGGTGGAATAGATAAGCTCCTGCACGACACCTATTATGTTGTTGCTCACTTCCATTATGTCATGTCACTTGCTGCATTATTTGGAGCTTTTGCTGGCTTTTATTATTGGATTGGTAAAATGTCGGGTAAACAATATAATGAGCGCTTAGGTCAAATCCACTTTTGGCTTACTTTTATTAGCACCAATATCACTTTTTTACCTCAACATTTCTTAGGATTAGCTGGTATGCCAAGGCGTATACCTGATTATCCTGATGCGTTTATCCCTTGGAATTATATATCCTCAATTGGTTCGTATATGTCCTTTGTTTCAGTTATGTTTTTTGTGTTTATAGTTATACATCTCTTTAAATGGGGCAAGAAAGCTGGAGATAATCCTTGGGGAGGTGACACCTTGGAATGGACGGTATCTTCACCACCGCCTTTTCATACTTTCGAAAAACCACCAGTGGTAAAATAGAATGTACACAAGTGTTTTGCTAAATGTTGAATCGACAATACTGGATTTTTGGCGTTTGCTGAAGCCAAGGATAATGTATCTTGTGGTATTTACTGCAGTTGCTGGTATGGTTACTGCACCAGGTAGTATGCACCCTTTTCTAGCACTAATATCTCTTATATGTGTTGCTCTTGGCTCAGGATCTGCAGGTGCTATAAATATGTGGTATGACAAAGACATAGATCTGCTCATGGAAAGGACAAAAAACCGCCCTATACCTTCAGGTAGAGTTTCTGCAGAAAGCGCGCTTGAATTTGGTATAACTCTTGGAATATTGTCAGTATTTATCATGGCAATAGCAGTAAATTATATTTCTGCTGCTTTGCTTGCAGTTAGCATATTATTTTACGTTTTCGTATATACAATTTGGCTAAAAAGGCGTGCTCCGCAGAATATCGTTATCGGTGGTGCAGCAGGTGCTTTTCCTCCAATGATTGGCTGGGCAGCTGTAACTAATTCTGTCAGTTGGGAAAGTTTCATTTTATTTTTAGTAATTTTTATGTGGACTCCGCCACACTTTTGGGCCCTATCTTTAAATAAGTCTGAAGACTATGCGAAGGCATCGATTCCAATGTTCAATATTGTTTATGGTCCGGAAAAAACAAGAAAATATATATTAATTTATAGTGTCTTGCTGGTGCTAACTAGCTTGCTTCCAGCTCTATTCTTGAAAAAGGCTTTACTTTATCTAAGCATGGCAATTTTTGCAGGTTGCATCTTTATTTGGTACGCTATATCAATTCTCAGATTCAAGAACCACAACTCACAGAAACAAATGTTTTCTTACTCAATTTCTTATCTATTTTCCCTATTTGCCAGTATTATTTTTTGTTCTATTGATTTATTTTAGTTATGAAAGAACGGCAGAAACATAAAAACTATTTTTTCCTTTTCCTTTTGGTAATGCTCGTTGTCACACTTTTTTTTGTTTCTATAATAAAATTTAAAGGTGCAGCTTAAACTACCTTTAGAAATTGTGCTTTCATAAAAGCAACTATATACTTTGTTAACCGATATAAACAAAGATGAGTAAAAAAGAGGTGACAATATATACGGATGGGGCGTGTTCTGGTAATCCTGGAGCGGGAGGATGGGCAGCTATCATATTATTTCAAGATTACAGAAAAGACATTTATGGTAGAGAAGAAAATACCACAAACAATAAAATGGAGTTAACAGCGGTGATCAATGGGCTGAAAGTATTGAAATTTTCTTGTAATATTAATTTATATATGGATAGTCTTTATGTTAAACATGGCATAACAGAGTGGATAAATAAGTGGAAAATGAATGGCTGGAAAACAAGTAATAAAAAATCAGTAAAAAATATGGAATTGTGGAAAGAGCTAGACAACGTTGCTTCACAGCACGAAATTAATTGGAAGTGGGTTAAAGCACACAGTGGCGATAAGTATAATGAGGAGGCTGATAGTTTAGCAAGAAAAGCAATGATCGATGCTTAAAAAAATCACTATATCACTTTCCATAGTTCTATTGTTTGTATTCTGCTTATTTGTCTTTTTTAAGGGTGAGAGTCCTTTAGAAATCAATATTAATTATATTGATTTTTATGTTAAACATAAAATATCAAAGATATTTGTTGGCTCAAGCGTTAATATGGAGAATACCTCAGTTGTTTGGCAGAAAGGTAGTAAAGATCCGTATTTAGTCATTACAGATTTGGCAATAGCAAATCCTAATTTTACTATAAAAGTTCCTGAGCTTTTTGTACATTTTAAGTTAAGTTCCTTATTTAAAGCTAGCACAAATCTCTCTCAGGTTTCAGCTGATAATGTGCATGTATATATCAAGAGAGAAGAAACTAATGTTAATCCGCAAAACTCATTAGACCTTTTGAATAATCATTATTTAAGTAATAACCGCCTTCCTTCGGTGTCATTCCAGCGCGTGACGCTGGAATCTAGAAAAAAAGAAACCTGGATCCCAGTGTCAAGCACTGGGATGACAGGGAAGAATTTCAAGATGACAGAAAGCAGTGCAAAAAATCTATTAAAAACAATAAGGGAATTTTTTTTTGACTTAAATGCGGATTCAAAAATTGAATTTACTAACATCGCTATTGATAAAAGCACAGAAGATGAATTTTTTATTGATAAATTATATATAGGGAAGGGGGAAGATTTTAATGTTTTAGATATTCATGTGAATACAAAAGATGGAAAGGGATTTTTGGATGATTTATCAATTACGATAAAAAATCGCAACAATTTGCTAAATGTGTACGGGACATTTTATGATCTAAAATTGGGACTATTGAGCAAGTTTTCTACATTAGTTAAAAGCTACAATTTGGACAAAAATATAGGATTCAAAGGAAGCTTCTCAGTGAAAATTAATAAAAAGGATGAAATTGTAGATGGAAATATATACGTATTAAATACAGAAAATTATTTGAACAAAAATTTGGCCTTAACTAATGTAAATATAAATTTAACATATAGTAATGGAATTATTAGTGTAAAAAACTTCCATTTTAAGTTAAATGACACGTATCTCTCTTTAATAGGCAAAATGAACTTTAGTACAAGTCATGCTTTGCTTAGAATTAATATTAGTAAGTTTGCTGCAAAGGATTTATGTACCTATATACCAGATAGTGTAGTAAATAGTAAATTTAAAAGCTGGTATTGTGATAATATCGAAGGGGATGTTTTAAATACCATTGTAAGTTTCAATGGCAAAATTAACAATTTGGTTGATGACGATCTGTCAGACATTGTAATTATTGCTGATATAGAAAACGGTAGCGTAAAATTTGATGAAGATTTTGAGCAAGTAAAGGAATTAAAGGGTGATTTGATCATCAAGAATAACGATCTTGAAATTACTGTAAATAGCGCTAAGTTTCAGAATTTCACTGTTAATGGTGGTGATATTGCAATGAAATCTCTCAATAAGGAAAATTCAGTTCTAACCATTAATGGCCAAGCTGTAAGTGATGCTTATGGTTTATATGAGCCTATAAAATTTAAGCTGGATGATGTGGTGAAGGTTGAAAGGGATAAAGTAAGTGGAATGGCAAAATCCGTATTTAATTTTCGCATTTTTAATCTAAATGCTGATGACAAAAAAGTAGATTTTTCGGCCAATTTTCATTCCGAAATTGACAATTTGGCCGTCTATAATGCAAGTCTTGGTAAATATGATGTTAAGCTTAGTTTTGGCAGTGACTTTATAGATTTAAATGGTAGTGGTATGGTGAATAAAACACAGCTATTATTTGACCTGAAAAGTAGCAATAGGAATGAAAGTTTCGCCTGGAATTTGACCGGAGATTTACCTGCTCAAATATTTAATTTTGATAGTGGCTATGTCAGTGCAAATTTAGAGTCAGTGATAAATCAAGATAAGACGGGGTATGTTAATGGTGATATAGATTTATCAGAATTTGAATCACATTCAAGCTACTTAGGGTGGAAAAATCGCTTTGAAGATCACAATAAAATTTTGTTTTCTACAAGGTTAAAAGGAGCAGGTGAATTGTTAGTAGATAAATTAGACATTGTAGGAAATGATCTAGATATAAAATTCAGCGGAAGAGTAGAAAATGGAAATTTATATTTAAATTCTAGTAGCTTTAAATTGCCTGATAATGATTTTAGTATAGAAATTGAATCAGGTAAGGAGAAAAATGCCATAACTATTTATGGTGAGGAAATTAACTTAAGTGATATTTTAGGCTTGCTTGGCAAAAACAGTAATGGATTAAATAAAGATATAGAGATTAGTATGAATGTTGACAATGTAATTATGAAAGAAGGCATCGTTATCAAAAATGCTAAGCTGAATGTAACCTGTACTAAAGGTAATTGCAATGGAAGTCAATTTACAGGGCAGTTTCTGGAAGATAGCAGCAACATACTAGCAGAATACAGTGGAATAGGGCTCGAAATATATGCGGATAATTCAGGTATGCTTTTGCGTTCCTTAGGCATTAGTAAATCAATTAAAAACGGCAAATTGTCTTTTTATCTCTCTCCTCAGAGAGAAAGTGGAGAACATTATGGTACGTTATCCATTAGCAATTTCTACATCAAAGATGCTCCACTACTTACTACTTTATTGTCGATGTCTTCATTGCCTGGCATTGTAAATGCCATAAAAAATGAAGGTGTATACTTTTACAAATGTAATGCACCTTTTTCATACAAAGATGGCACTATTGAAATTGAAGAATCTTGGCTTGAAGGGGCGGAGTTAGGTATTAGCACTGGTGGTAAGCTCGATATTAGAAATTATAAATTCCAGGTTGCAGGGCAAGTAATACCAGCATATTCAATTAATAAATCTTTGTTAAAAATTCCTATAATTGGAAAACTTCTTACTGGTGGGAAAAGTAGGGGAATCGTTTCAATAGACTATAAAGCAAGTGGTGATGACAAAAACAATAACGTATCTGTTGATCTTATCTCTTCGCTAACTCCAAACCTATTAAAGAGATTATTGGGAGTGTTTGATCACATTATGACAAAAACTAATAAGGCTATTGTCAGCAATTAAAGTGGTATGAAAAAAAATTTGGTTCGATATGACCAAAAGGGAAATTATTTAACAAAATTATAGACAAAAATGCAAGAATTTCAGAATGATCCACCTAATTTTTCATCTAATTATTTAAGTAATGCCACTCCCTTTAGCCTCTCTATATTTGCTGAACAACTAAAAAGGGTAGGGGGGTGGTTGTAAATTGTATCTGTTCAGCAGAGTGGCAAAATAAGGTAGACGAGAAAAGACAACTATAGGAACAAATGGGTGTCATGCCAGTGCGTGACACTGGTTTCCATCCAAAAGGGTGTCATTCCAGTGTCAGCTACTTTCATGACATCGTTTACTATGTGCCATATTGTAATGTTCGTACAGTTGTGGAATGAATCGCGGTATGACGTGTTGCTTGGGTCAGCTATAGTATAAATATACTAGGGGTTATAGTTTTCTTATGCTGCCTTTTTGTTATTAGACAACCACAATATAAAGGAGTGAAACGGATGCAAACAGCAGTGCATTTCTGCACCAAACGTATTACCTTTAACGAATAGTAAAATGTGAGATTTTTTGGAACTACCGTGGAGCAATTGCTCCACGGTTTCATTCTACTTAGAATCCACCCATGCCACTCATTTCTCCTGCACCCATAGGAGATGAAGCATTTTCTTTGCTTGGTACATCAACTATCATAGATTCAGTAGTTATCAGCACACTCGCAACAGATACCGCTGTT
Source organism: Wolbachia endosymbiont of Drosophila leontia (assembly GCF_028981785.1). NCBI lineage: Bacteria > Pseudomonadati > Pseudomonadota > Alphaproteobacteria > Rickettsiales > Anaplasmataceae > Wolbachia > Wolbachia endosymbiont of Drosophila leontia. Next base: position 3,469 of record NZ_JAPQLK010000124.1, on the reverse strand, counting down.
TCAAAAGCAATACGCACCACTTTTGCTGGATCAATCACACCAGCTGTAAACGCATTAGCATAATTCATAGCCTCAACGTTGTATATAAGCTCTTTATCATTCTGCTTAATCAAATAGTCAATTATAACAGCAGATTCAAGACCAGCATTTTTGACTAACCTTCTAATTGGAGCACTGAGAACTTTCTTGATAATGTTTATGCCTATTTGTTCCTCGTCACTTGCACCTTTTAATTTGTCGAGAACAGATGAAGCATAAAGAAGCGCAACCCCACCACCTGGAACTATACCTTCTTCAATTGCAGCTCTTGTTGCATGCAGCGCATCTTCGACTCTATCTCTACGTTCTTTAACTTCCACTTCAGTTGCTCCACCAACTTTGAGCACAGCAACGCCACCTGATAATTTCGCTAAACGTTCTCTTAGCTTTTCTTTATCATAATCAGAAGTTGAAGTTTCAATTTGAGATTTAATCTGCTCGATTCTAGCTTTCACACTGTCAGAATCGCTATTTTCGCTGACAACTGTGGTATTATCTTTAGTAATTTTAACATTTTTAGCCGTACCAAGATCATCAAGCGTGAGATCTTCCATCTTGATTCCAAGTTCATCTTTTATGACGTACTTAGCACCAGTTAAAGTTGCTATGTCTTCGAGCATCTCCTTTCTTCTGTCACCAAAACCTGGAGCTTTTACTGCAGCAACTTTTAAACCACCACGCAATTTATTGATAACTAAAGTGCTTAATGCTTCACCTTCGATATCCTCTGCAATAATAACCAAAGGTTTACCAGATTTAACAATAGCTTCAAGAATAGGAAGTAAAGGTTGAATAATATTTAATTTTTTCTCTGTAATTAATAGATAAGGATTATCAAGCTCCACGATCATTTTTTCATTATTTGTAATAAAATACGGAGAGAGATAACCGCGATCAAATTGCATGCCAGTAGTCAGCTCAACTTCTAACTCTTTTGAACCTTTACTCTCTTCAACAGTTATTACACCCTCTTTTCCAACTTTTTTCACGGAATCAGCGATACTGTTACCTATATCCTTATCACCATTTGCAGAGATTATTGCAACTTGTGCCACTTCGTCTATTTTCTCTAGAGAAATTGTACGAGACATTGACGCAATTTCCTTTAATATTACATCTTTTGCCTTCTGTATTCCGTTTTTAATACCAACACGATCGTTTCCAGCAGCAATTGATTTTGAAGCTTCCATTATCACGTTGCTAGTTAGTATTGAGCACGTTGTTGTACCATCACCAACTTTGTCGTTACATTGAGAACAACTCTGTGCAAAGATGCTTGCTATCGCAGCGTTTAATGGTTTTTCAGGCTTGATACCCTTCATCACCTTATAACCATCTTTTGTAATTTCTGGTGCTCCATAGGGCTTATTAATCCCTACTGTTTTTCCTCTAGGTCCTGCAGTTATTGCTACCGTTGAATCCACTATTGCTGCGACTTCACGAAAGGCTTCTTGCAACTGCTCACCTGATACTACTACATTAGTCATTTTTATCACCTCTTGTTAATAAAAAATTTAGAAAACTATAATAAAACCATTTACAATGCGCTATGTTGCGCTTTGTTTCAGTTTAGTAAAATAAAGACCGCTACTTAATGACAGCAAGTATATCGGATTCCTTCATCACGATAAGCTTCTCATTATTATGTTCTATTTCTGTACCAGCCCATTGGCGATAGAACACTTTATCACCAGCTTTCACAGTTAAAGTTACGCGTTCGCCACTTAAATTGCGTGAACCTTCACCAATTGCTATAACTTCACCTTTAGTAGGTTTCTTTTCAGCACTTGATGGAAGCACAATTCCACCTTGCTTTTCTTCGCTAATAGGCCTGATCAGCACGCTATCACCTAATACATTTAAACTTATACTTGACATTTGTTTTTCCTCATCAACAAACTAACTTATAAGTTTATATATATATACTCGTAAGTTAGATTTCAAGGGCTGGAGCTTGTAAAATATGCACGCCAAAAGCAGTTTCTAAAAGAGCCTAATGTTATATAATAAAATTTAGATTTATTTATAGAGATTTCATGAGTTATATACCATTTTTAAGTCGTGGTGTGATAGTGCTATATGGGCCTGACACTGGAGATTTTCTGCAGGGTATTATAACCAACGATATTAATAAGTTGGATAGCCAAAAAGCCATTTACTCTTTATTGCTTAGCCCTCAGGGAAAATATCTATATGATTTTTTTCTTATTGAATATGGTAAATACACCCTCTTGGAGTGCGAAAACATGCACTTGCAGCAAATAATCGAGAAACTAGATTTACTTAAAACTTATTTGAGGGTAAAGATTAAAGACGTTAGTGCACTATATAAGGTTGGGGTTTTGTTTAATACTAAGTTGGCGGAGTGTAGTAGTAAGTCACAAGTTATTTTTCAAGATCCAAGGCACGAGCTGCTAGGAATGAGGATCATACATAAAGATGAAATAAAAGAGCCGGTTGGGGATTTTACTCAGTATGAAAAAGTCAGAATTCAAAATCTCGTTCCAGATGGAGCGAAAGATATGGTGCAGAATTCATCGTTTCCGCTGCAATTTTTAATCGATAAAGTAAACGGTATAAGCTTTAATAAGGGGTGTTATATAGGTCAGGAAGTCGTAAATCGAATGAGCAGACAAGAAATATTCAGAAGAAAACTTTACCTTGTTGAGGGGGATAACGCACTTCCAGATATTGGCACTAAAGTGACAAATGAAAACAATGAGGAAATAGGGGAACTGCGCTCTAGTGTAGACAACATTGGATTTGCATTGCTTAATACTGGAAAGAGCCATGCAAATTTATATGCAGATGGAGTTAGGTGCGTTAAGACGTTGAAGTCTTAAGGTAGCGCATATAGAAACGAAAAACTTGCTTGACACCCTTCGCCAGCGCCCTTATCATAACAGTGAAGCTATTTCATTTAACTTCGCAATCTGTGCAGATTAAAACGACAAGGGCTCCTGATATAATGTTGAACATTTTTTTTCTGCATTTCCGGGAATGTTCAAAAAAGCATACGCGTCAAGTTAAGGAAATAGAGGTATGAAAGAGATAGAATAATAAGGTATAAGTTCTCCCAGATATACTTTTAGTGAGAGAACCAATGAATAAAATAACTTGCTTATCAAAAAAGCTCAAAGAATTTTTTAATGAAAAAGCAGAGAAAATCTCAATTACAACAAGGTTTATAAAAAGAAAGAGAAAGCTAAAAGGTTCATCATTCGTAAAAGCCATGGTCTTGGGTAATATAGGAGTTGATAATTGTAGCGTAGAAACAATGTGTCAATTACTAAACGAGGACTCGATAGATATAACAAAACAAGGTTTGGATTTTAGATTTACTGAAGAAGCAGTGGAATTTATGAAAAGGATGTATAATGAATCTGTGATTCTCTTTAAAAATATCTTGCAAGTTGATTGCAAAATCTTA
>NZ_JAPQLK010000123.1:7184-7281 GCF_028981785.1 Wolbachia endosymbiont of Drosophila leontia | reverse complement strand
AACTGTTGAGGTAATAAAGCGAAGTGAATTACATTCTTTCGTTGTATTGCCAAAGAGATGGGTTGTTGAGCGATCTTTTGCTTGGTTAGAAAAATGT
>NZ_JAPQLK010000123.1:0-7151 GCF_028981785.1 Wolbachia endosymbiont of Drosophila leontia | reverse complement strand
AACACCAGCTTGCAAATGATTGTCCTTTCCTTCATTTCTCTCCTATTACGAAGATTTTAAACAGGTTCTAAGAGGTGTCATTCAAGTAGCTGACACTGGAATGGCTTTGTTGCATCGCACCTTATACGGTAGTAATTTACAATAAATTCGTGTAGCCATTTCGAATTTAGTCATTTCAGTGTTGGCTACTTGGATGACACCACCTGCTATGCTGCAAATTGCAACGTCCGTACACTAAAGTATAGTGTGTTACTAACGAAGGCAAACAAATATCTGCTTTATGAAAACGTTAATATTTTTCATTGAAATAATACATAAATACTAGAAAAACCTTGGCAGGTTATTCGCGTTTGATTATCATAGAGAATTATATAAATTAATAAATGATCTATGGCAAGTAACCCAGAAGAAAGAAATAGTGATAAACAAAAAGCGCTAGATAACGCAATAAGCCAGATTGAAAAAGCATTCGGTAAAGGTGCAATAATGAAGTTGAAGCAAAACCCTGTAGAAAAAATAGACACAATATCCACAGGATCAATTGCGCTTGATTCGGCTCTAGGTGTTGGAGGTCTGCCAAAAGGGCGTATAATTGAAATATTTGGCCCCGAGAGTTCTGGTAAAACCACTCTTGCCCTGCACGTGATTGCTGAAGCACAAAAAAAAGGAGGATCATGCGCATTTATCGATGCAGAACATGCATTGGATGTCTCATATGCTCGTAAACTTGGGGTGAGCACTGATGATTTAGTGATTTCACAACCAGACACTGGAGAGCAGGCGTTGCATATTGTTGAGTATTTAGTGTGTTCTGGTGCGGTTGATGTGATAGTTATTGACTCTGTCGCAGCATTAACTCCAAGAGCTGAAATTGAAGGTGATATGGGTGATCAACATATGGGGCTGCAAGCAAGGCTTCTAAGTCATGGGCTACGGAAACTAACCTCTGCCGTTTCAAAAGCGAACTGTATATTGATATTTATTAATCAAATTCGTATGAAAATAGGAGTAGTGTATGGAAATCCTGAAACTACCACGGGTGGAAATGCATTAAAATTCTATACTTCTGTAAGGCTTGATATAAGAAAAGTTGGTGTAATAAAAGACAAAGAAAATATTACAGGTAATGAAACAAGAGTTAAAGTTGTAAAAAATAAAGTTGCTCCTCCATTTAGAGAAGCGAAATTTGATATAATGTACAATGAAGGTATATCAAAACTCGGAGAAATAATAGATATGGGAGCAAAGCTTGGTGTGCTTGAAAAAGCAGGCGCTTACTATTCATATAACAACACACGTCTTGGGCAAGGAAGAGAGAATGTAAAAACTTACCTAAAAACAAACAAAGAAGTCGCAAATGAAATAGAAACGAAAATCAGAGATTTACTCAGAAATCATGATAATTCTATCATAATAGACGAGGATAGTGAGCAACTTTTAGAAGAATCAGTTTTCTGATCTAAACTTAGGCATTAGATTTTGTGTTGGACGGGTTGTTACAGTATGACGGTAATTCTATGTGCTAATATAACAATCTGTAATGTTACCTTGTATCAAAAAGACTTTGCTGAAGCAGTTAAAAAAAGCTTTTCATGAGAAATTATAAATGATAAATTGTTAACAATAGGTTATTGTTAATAAGATTATGTGTTTTGGTTTACCTAATGTAAACAGGGAAGGTTATTCATTTATAGTAGTTTCCTTTATAGTAACGTGTATAGCATTCTCTATATCTTGGGGGTTTGGCGTTACGTGCTTGTTTCCGACATTATTGTGTACTTATTTCTTTCGTGATCCAGCAAGAGCTGTGCCAAACAATAAGAATCTTATATTAAGTCCTGCTGATGGTGTGATTTCAAAAATTGAAGAAGTTAATTATCCTTTATCAGCAGAAAACGGAGAGGAGAAGAAGTTTACGCTTGTTAGCATGTTTTTAAGTGTTTTGAACGTCCATGTGAACCGTATACCAATATCTGGTACGATAAAGGAAATGAGTTATAAAAAAGGCAAGTTTGTATCCGCAATGAGCAATAGGTCTAGTAATGAAAATGAAAAGCAGGTTATTGTAATTGAATACGAAAAGGGGAAAGAAATTATTGTGGAGCAAATAGCTGGACTAATTGCACGTCGTATCGTTTGTAATTTAGGAATATCCCAGAACGTAAAAGCAGGTGAAAGGTTTGGAATTATAAGGTTTGGCAGTAGAGTGAATATCTATGTTCCTGCTGATACAGAAGTCAGAGTTTCAGAAGGGCAAACTGTTATTGGTGGTGAAACAATTATAGCAAACTTAAATAAGGAAAACGTTCAAGAGAAGCTTACTTTTGACGTTATATGAATAACGATGGAAGTAACAGTAGATTCTTACCTATTACTAAATTATTCCCAAACTTTATAACTTTATTGGGTTTATGTTCTGGTCTCACTTCACTTAAATTTACATTTAATGAACAATGGGAATTCTCAGTAATTTTTATCATCATTGCAGCAATAATAGATGGAATGGATGGCAGAATAGCTAGAATTCTAAAATCAACTAGCGATTTTGGAGCCCAGCTTGATTCTTTTGCAGATTTTCTAAATTTTGGTGCAGCGCCTGCATTTCTTTTGTATTTTTGGAAGCTAAACGAAATCAAAGTCATAGGTTGGATTTTAGTAATGATATACGTAATCTCCATATCAATAAGACTTGCAAGATTTAATGTTTCGCTACACTCAGAACAACCATACTGGGAAAAATTTTTCTTTTCTGGTGTTCCAGCTCCAGTGTGTGCTTTACTTTCTTTGTTACCAATAATTATTACCTTTCAATCTCATGAGAGTGAATACTTACTTCTCATAGAGCGATTTTTTAACACAAGAAACGTAGCTTGTTACTTTCTGGCCATTTCATTTTTTTCGATAAGTCACATTCCAACTTTCTCTGCAAAATATATTTATATTCCCAAAAGCCTATCCTATATATTTGTGTCATTTTTTGGAGTACTTATTGTATTTTTCATCAGTAAGCCCTGGATGACTCTACCAATTTTAGGTATAGTGTATACACTTACTATTCCAATAAGCATCGGGTTTTACATATATTTTACATATAAAACTCGTTAGCTAACAAAAAATAGAAAACTGCATGATTTTGAAGATAAGTGAACTATTAAATTCATTTCTGTATACAAAGATATTCAACATTCCATTTATAATTATTTGGGTAATTGCAACTGGAATCTTTTGTACTGCCCAGTTCAAATTCATTAACTTTAGGTTACTTAAATATGGAATACAGACGCTATTCAATCTAAAGTGTAATAACAGCAACAATGGCATAATCACTCATATTCAAGCGTTTGCAACAGTAATTTCAGGAACAGTTGGTCTTGGAACAATATCAGGAGTTGCAATAGCTATCACAATAGGGGGCCCAAGTGCAGTTTTTTGGATGGTAATTACCGGAATACTTGGTATGTCGATAAAGTTTGCCGAGGTGGTGCTTGCATTTACTTATCGCTCTGAAAATACAACTGGCGGGGCTTTTTATTACATGAAGTACGGGCTTGCAAAAATTGGATTTGCAAAAACTGGTAGATTTCTTGCCTTCACTTATGCGATTATGCTACTTATTGCAATGATTTTGGGCGGTATACCATTTCAAGCAAATCAAATAGCAGCACTATCAAATAACCTCCTAGAATACAACGCATCCATTATTATATCCCTGCTTGTCTTTATTGTAATATTGGGAGGAATAAAGCGCATTGCTTTCGTTTCAACGAGCTTAGCACCAATTATGATAGTGCTATATGTGGGTATGTGTATATATTTAATTTATGTAAACGGAAGTAATTTGCTGAATGCTCTATCCATAATATTCCAAGATATCTTCAATAAATCAGCTATAGGAAGCGGAGTATTGAGCGGATTAATAGCCGGAGTGAGAAGATCAGTGTTTGCTAACGAAGCAGGTACCGGAACAGCAGCTATAGCACATTCAGCTGTAAAAGAAGAAGATCCAATTAAAGTTGGGTGCGTTGCAATGATTGCACCACTTATAGACACAATATTAATCTCATTTTTGACTGGTATTGTGATAATTATCACTGGTATGCATAGCACTGATAACGTGGGTGATATTACACTAATTAGTTCGATATTTTCAACAGCTTTGCCCTTGTTCAGCAAGTTAGTTTTTCCGCTAATGATGTTTTCCTTTGCATTTTCCACAATAATAGCTTATTGTTGCTACTGCGAAGTTGCTTTGCTGTATTTATTTGGTAGTAAAAAAATACTGATACCGTTCCAAATTCTTATAGTGGTTTCAGTGTATATCAGCTGTATGTCAAAGAATATAGAATTTATATCTTATCTAGGTGACAGTTTGTTTATGTGCCTTATGATTCCGAATGCTGTTGCAATATATCTACTAAGAAGGGAAGTTTTGAATACAATAGATTCTTATTACAATTCTAAAGGGTATTAACATGATTTATAGATTGCTTTGTATGGTGTTATTTTGCCTATTGTTTAATGATGTGTACGCTGCTTCAGGTTTTTACGAAAGTTATGACGCTGTGTTGAACGGAATAAATAATTTCATGAATGAAGTACTGTTTTTCAAGATCCTTTACGTGCCATTTATAATCCTTCTACTGGTTTTTGGTTATGTGTTTCTAACATTACGGTTTAGATTTCTCAACATAAGAATGTTTAAGCATGCATTTGCTATTTTATGTGGAAAATATGACACGAATCACCATGATGGTCATATTACGCATTTTCAGGCATTTATGACTGCACTTTCAAGCACAGTAGGTCTTGGAACTGTTGCTGGAGTCGCAATTGCAGTTTCAATGGGAGGGCCAGGAGCGGTGCCTTGGATGATGATTACAGGTTTTTTTGGTATGTCAGCAAAATTTGCTGAGGTAACGTTGGCGTTTAGACATAGAACAGAAGATCAGGACCAATTGTTTAGTGGTCCCTTTCAGTATATAAGGAATGGTCTGGAGGAATTTGGATTTAAAAAACTTGGTATTGTGCTGGCTGCCATGTATGCAGTATTCTTTGTATTATCAGGTCTTGGTGGAAGTGTAGCGTTTCAAACCAATCAAATGGTTTCAATATTATCTGGCTATTCAAGTTGGGTAGATGGTCACTCTTGGTTTCTTTCTTCCATAATCTCTGCGCTGCTTGCTCTAGTGATTATTGGCGGAATTAAAAGGATAGCTAGAGTATCTTCTGCACTAGTGCCTATTATGTCACTTATATATATCTTTAGTTGTATTATTATTATTGCATTTAATATTCATAACCTTGGTTATACGTTAAAAATATTATTTTCCACTATGATAGATTTCAATGCTGTTGGTGGAGGGATGGTAGGAGCATTTGTTGCTGGAATTCAAAGGGCAATCTTTGCCAGCGAAGCGGGTGTTGGTTCTGCTTCAATTACTCATGCAACAACTAAAGATGAAGAACCAGTAAGAACTGGGCTTGTTGCTATGATAGAACCATGCTTTGACACAATGTTAATTTGCTGTTTAACAGGAATAACAATAGTAATAACAGGTGCATACCAGACTAGTGTTGGTGAAGGGATATTAATTACTCAAAAGGCATTTGAGACAGTTTCTCCATGGTTTCCTATACTTTTAACCATAGCTGCACCTTTGTTTGCATTTTCTTCGGTAATTTCATTTGTATATTGTTGTGAAATGGGGTGGTTATATTTGTTTGGTGCAAAAAGTATAGTGATATATCGCATAGCGGTAATAATTGTGGCGTTTTTCTCTGGCCTTTCTAAAGACATAATGGCTATTGCTAATATTGGCGGAACTTTATTCTCTTGTTTAGCTCTTATCAACATGACAGCGCTTATACTGTTTAGTAATCAGATTAACGAGGAAGTTCAGTGCTACCTAAAAAGGCTGAGGAATAATAAAATCAATTAAATTTTGGCATATGCGGAGAGGTATAGCTATAATAAGTAAGATTTCCCTACGTCGTACCGCGATTTATTCGCAGTATCTCAGCATAGATCCCGCTAACAAGCAGCGGGATGACGAAATTTTGCGATTATTAATCAGTAAATTTTACCTGTGTTAGTTATAGTCCTTACACTATCCTACATACTCGGTTCAATACCGTTTAGCTTAATTATTACAAGAATAAAAGGGATAAACTTAAGAGAAGTAGGTTCAGGAAACATTGGTGCTACAAACGTTGCAAGGACGGGAAATAAATTTCTTGCTGCTTTGGCATTATTTCTGGATTCCTTCAAGGGATTTATTGCCGTTTATATAGCACAACAATTTTGTGATAATAACGATTTTTATATATATGTATCTGCAATTTTAGCAGTTTTAGGACACATGTTTCCTATTTGGCTAAAATTCAGTGGAGGAAAGGGCGTTGCAACCACTCTAGGGATACTGATAGCATTTAACATTGATATTACTTTAGTATTCGTAATAATTTGGATAATAGTCTTTCTTGCCTTTAGATACTCTTCCCTTGCTTCACTCAGTGCTACTTCAACGGCTGTAGCATGGTCCTTTTTTTTTCAGAGGAATTTGTTCTTAACATTACTAATTATAGGAGCACTGGTCTTCCTAAAACACCACAGAAATATTGTGAATCTTCTGCAAGGTAAGGAAAATAAATTTTTATAAGTGTGCTGACTCTGTTGCTATATTACTAACAGATACTTCACGCGAGAAACGACTTGAGACTACTTCTTCTACTTCTTTTATCATTTCTTCCATGTTTTTTCCACTTTTCTTACATGCATCATCAAGTGCTAATTTTAGTTTACGTATATCATTCTCTTCTAGCATCTTATTCATTTCTTTTTTCGTTATCTCTAATTTTTTTAGTAAGATGTTCTCCATTATCTCTCTCTCATCACCTTCATACTGGCCACTTAGTCTGCTATATGCAATGCAACACTTCTTTTCTCGCGGCAAGGTTGACAGACCCCGCAATGTAACATCCACTTGAACTTCTATAGAGTTAACTTCCCTAGCCTTTTCAGCAGCTTCTGACCTAAATTTCTCAACTTCTCCTATTATTATTTTGTTAGCTATTCTTTTAGCTCCATCCAAAGATGAATCCTTGAGAGAAAAATCTGTCTCGAGTAGATCTCGATTTAATAGCTCTAAGAA
>NZ_JAPQLK010000122.1:0-5797 GCF_028981785.1 Wolbachia endosymbiont of Drosophila leontia | reverse complement strand
CTTTTTCATTCCAGCTAAACCTGTCTAATTCATCGTAGGCTAACTTTATTATTGGTGCTTTTTCTGCTATTTTCCTTAAGTCTTCTTCCGTAGTTTCATCTGCATATTTGAAGAAAAATAACCAACGATCCACTATGCTTTCTAGCTGTTCTTCCTTATTCTTAGGAAATTTAGGTAGTTCAATAAATACAAATTGAAAATCTTTTAAGTCATGCTCATTGGTTTTCTCATCTCTTATAGTGTGGCTGGATATATAATCAAGCTTATCAGGAAATAAATTACAATTAGAGATAGCAATAAAGAAAACCTTCTTTAAATCAATGTACTTACCAGATTTATCAGCTTGCCTTGAGTAAGCCTTAGCAGCATATAATTGAGCTCGTTTTTCGAAGCCTTTATCGCGAGTGAGCTGCATTTCAATCACATACCTAGCCCCACTAGAGTCCCTGCAAAGAACATCAACTATACTTTGCTTATCAGAGGCAATTTCAGGATCCATTATAGTACTGAGGAATTCCACTTCTTGTATAGTATTTATCTCGGTAAACCCTAAAATATCATTCAAAAAATGTATGAGAATATTCTTATTTTTTTCAGTGCCAAAGATTCTTTTAAAGGTTAAATCCAGCTTAGGGTCGAGAAACTTAGATAAAGCCATAGCCAAAGTGCTTAAAAATATTAATAATTATACACTATTATTAACAATTATTCAACCATATTTTTGAAGATAGCTATGCCGCCGCGAACCGTCATACCGCCGCGGTATCTCTAGATCCCGCTAACAAGCAGCGGGATGACGAATTACTTAACCGTCATACCACCGCGAACCGTCATACCGCGATTCATTCGCGGTATCTCGGCATAGATTCCGCTAACTAGTAGCGGAATGACGATTGTGCATCGTGCTTTGCTAAAAAAAATCACAGAATACAGTCTGGTTACATTACTCTAGCTATACGCAACAACTTTACTTTCAACAACTTTATTAGCAATAATACGACTTCCATAATCAATATTTATTATATCAGATAGTGAATTAATATCAGTATAACTACCAAAACTTTCCATTGTTGATTCCACTACCTCTACTATTTTTAAAAAGCCGATTCGTGACTTCAAAAATTCATTAACAGCTATTTCATTTGCAGCATTGAGCACAATACTGTTTGTTTGTGGAGCAGAAGAGTTTAACACTGCCATGCTAAGCTTTAGCGCAGGAAAACGCTTATGGTCTGGTTCTTGAAAGGTCAATTTTCCTTGCTTTGTTAAATCTAATTTACGATTTAAAGCTGATCTTTCCGGCCAAGATAGAGCATATGAAATAGGAATTGCCATGTCAGTTTCTGCAAGCACAGCAAAGTTGAACCCATCCTTATAAGTTACAATTCCATGTACTATTGACTCAGGATGCACTATTGCTTCAATTTTATCCGGGCTGATGTTAAACAAGTTATGTGCTTCTATTATCTCTAGTGCCTTATTCATCATTGTTGCGCTATCAACCGAGATTTTCTTTCCCATATTCCAAGTGGGGTGACTAAGCGCCTGATCTACCATGATATTTCTTAATTGCTCAAGGCTATAATTTAAGAATGGTCCACCAGAAGCAGTAAGTATGATCTTTTCTACGCATTTGTCGTCATTTTGCAAAATTTGAAAAATTGCATTGTGCTCAGAGTCAATAGGGATTATTTGTACATTTTTTTCTTTAGCTTTTTTGAGTAATAACTTTCCACCGCAAACAATGCTTTCTTTGTTTGCCAATGCAATGACTTTGGTACCGCTTTCTATAACTTCCATAACTGGCCCAAGGCCTGCAATGCCAACTATTGCAACAACTGAGAGATCAACAGGTATGGTAGCAATATTTGTAGCACCAATTGCTATTTTTACATCTGTACCAAGTAAACTTTCTTTCAAATCTTTGTAAAACCTTTCATCGGAGATAGCAACATATTTTGCATTTAGCAGTTTTGCTTGGTGTACCAGTAGAGCAAAGTTCGAATGGGCACTTAGTGCTTCCACTTGGTATTCTTCTTTTCTCTTTGAGAGCAAATCTACAGTCCTTTTTCCAACACTTCCTGTTGACCCTAAAACTGAAACCTTTTTCACTAAGACAAACTCATGTTAATTATAACAACAGCAACTTTTCTTATTAGGCCTTCTCGCATACTATTCAGCAGTTTTTAAGCGTTTAACCAAGTTCATGCCCGTGGTCATCACCAACAGATGGTGAAGGACCAGGTGAAAAAGATTGACCATGGTGATCACCTGCATCATGCATGTCTTGCAAACCACCAGCATTATGAGCCATTTCATTATTGGCATGAGGGTAATCATCTGAGTGAGGTCCCTCATCACCATGAGCCATATCCATTCCTTCTGATGGCATATCTTCCCCACCTCCACCTGAAAAATATTCTGCAAGGCCTTCAAGAAATTTTATGCCAAACATATTACCTGATTTTCCAAACAGCGTTACTAGACTACTACCACTCACCAAACCTTCAAACACGTTACTATAAGCAGCAATTGCTCCTTCATGAAAGTTGAACAACCATTTCATTCCATCCACGACTGTTGAAACAGAGTCACTATGACCAAGACCAAAACCACTTTTCTCACCAGCAGCCTCTTGGTGTTGCTGCTGCGCTTGCCATTCTGCAATATTTGGACCTTGAGCTTCACTCATAAATTTTTACTCTCAACCTTAAGCTATTATTTTATCACAAATATTGCAAAATATCAATAGAGCTTTTGAATATAGCTAATACAAACAATTTCTGTCATCCTATATATAGCTAAACTGACTTACGACAATTTGAAAAACGACAAATTCGTCATTCCGCTACTAGTTAGCGGAATCTATGCCGAGATACCGCGAATGAATCGCGGTATGACGTGTTAGCTATAGGATCCAGTTTGAAAAAAATCTGAATTCCAATGTCCACTACCTTTTACAAAGTTAAAACTTAAAAATATGACTGTTAGCAATAGTGTATATATCTTTAGCTATATATAATGAATGAATTTTTTTATATATTCGTTATTAGTATTTTGTATTTCCTGAACAGTTCCATGGGAAATGATCTCCCCTTCATATAATACTGCTATTTTATCAGCTATTTTAAATGCGCTATGAATATCATGTGTAATCGTGATAATTGTAGGGTTAAGATCTCTAGACAATTTTATTATTATCTCGTTTACTATATCTGACATAATTGGGTCCAATCCTGAAGTTGGTTCATCCAAAATAATGATTTCTGGATTGTGTGCAATCGCCCTTGCAAGTGCCACTCTTTTTTTCATTCCACCTGATAGCTCTATTGGAAACATATCTGCTATGCTTCCCTCCAGTCCAACATCACTTAACTTCTCGATTGCTAGCTGTTTTGCCTCTTTTTTGCTGATATTAAAGCGCTTTTTATAATTAAAAGATATATTTTCCCACACTGTAACGTAGTCAAATAAAGCGGAATTTTGAAATAAAACCCCAAATTTATTTTTGCTTTTACTATTTATTTTAACAGACCCTGAGTCTGGAGCAAGCAAGCCGATAATTGTTTTTGTTAATACAGATTTGCCGCTTCCTGAGCCACCAAGTATGACTAATGATTCCCCTTTTAATATATCAAAATTTAGATCTTTTAGTACTGTCCTATCATCAAAAGATAAGCTTAAGTTCAATATTGATATTATGGGGTTACGCATGTATCAAAGTAATCATGTAGTTTGCTAAAATGATCAGTATGGACGATAAAACAACAGTTGATGTTGTAGCAACACCTACTCCTCGTGCACCTTCTTTGCAATGGTAACCGTAATAGCAGCTTGAGACAGAAATTATGGCGCCAAATACAGTTGCTTTTATTAGCCCAGTTATAAAATCATACGTATTAAAGAACTGAGCTGTGTGTTTAATGTATATATTTAAATTGTGGTTAAATTCGAAGACTGCAGTGATACATCCTCCAAATATTCCTATTAAATCTGCACATACTGTAAGTATGGGAAATACTATGATTGACGCTAAAATCCTTGGTGCAATTAAATATTTAAAAGGGTTGATGTTCAAGGTTGTAAGTGCATCTATTTGCTCGGTGATGCGCATTGTACCAATTTCTGCTGCAACTGATGATCCAACCTTTCCTACCATTATTAAGCTGATCAAAACTGGTCCTAACTCTTTAATGATAGTGATCGTAACAAGTTTGGGTATTATCTGTTCTTGGTTAATTAATGGGTCACTCAAGCTACTTTGTAAAACTATTGCCGCTCCTATAAAAACTCCAGTGAGCCCAACAATTGGCAGAGAGAAAAAGCCTATCTCTATAATTTGTCTTGCTATGTTGCTAAAATAATATGGTGGCACAAGGCAGTGGTATAGAGATTGAATAAAAAATATGAATGCACTACCAAGCCTTAACAAAAAATTGATAAAGTACCTACCAATTATTCTAACACTATTTATATCAAAAAAGCTCACTTTGTATTCATTTTAGCTAGAGGTTAGTCTTACTGATTTTATTAAAATTTTTATTAACTTTATCGCAAAGTATAGCTGAGATATGTTTTAAGTTCAACATACTTGATATTTTAATTTAAAGCTCATATAGCTAACCCAAGAAAGGGTTCCCTACGTCATACCGCCGCGGTATCTCAGCATAGATCCCGCTAACAAGCAGCGGGATGACGAAATTTTGCGATTATTAATCAGTAAATTTTACCTGTGTTAGTTATAGTCCTTACACTATCCTACATACTCGGTTCAATACCGTTTAGCTTAATTATTACAAGAATAAAAGGGATAAACTTAAGAGAAGTAGGTTCAGGAAACATTGGTGCTACAAACGTTGCAAGGACGGGAAATAAATTTCTTGCTGCTTTGGCATTATTTCTGGATTCCTTCAAGGGATTTATTGCCGTTTATATAGCACAACAATTTTGTGATAATAACGATTTTTATATATATGTATCTGCAATTTTAGCAGTTTTAGGACACATGTTTCCTATTTGGCTAAAATTCAGTGGAGGAAAGGGCGTTGCAACCACTCTAGGGATACTGATAGCATTTAACATTGATATTACTTTAGTATTCGTAATAATTTGGATAATAGTCTTTCTTGCCTTTAGATACTCTTCCCTTGCTTCACTCAGTGCTACTTCAACGGCTGTAGCATGGTCCTTTTTTTTTCAGAGGAATTTGTTCTTAACATTACTAATTATAGGAGCACTGGTCTTCCTAAAACACCACAGAAATATTGTGAATCTTCTGCAAGGTAAGGAAAATAAATTTTTATAAGTGTGCTGACTCTGTTGCTATATTACTAACAGATACTTCACGCGAGAAACGACTTGAGACTACTTCTTCTACTTCTTTTATCATTTCTTCCATGTTTTTTCCACTTTTCTTACATGCATCATCAAGTGCTAATTTTAGTTTACGTATATCATTCTCTTCTAGCATCTTATTCATTTCTTTTTTCGTTATCTCTAATTTTTTTAGTAAGATGTTCTCCATTATCTCTCTCTCATCACCTTCATACTGGCCACTTAGTCTGCTATATGCAATGCAACACTTCTTTTCTCGCGGCAAGGTTGACAGACCCCGCAATGTAACATCCACTTGAACTTCTATAGAGTTAACTTCCCTAGCCTTTTCAGCAGCTTCTGACCTAAATTTCTCAACTTCTCCTATTATTATTTTGTTAGCTATTCTTTTAGCTCCATCCAAAGATGAATCCTTGAGAGAAAAATCTGTCTCGAGTAGATCTCGATTTAATAGCTCTAAGAA
>NZ_JAPQLK010000121.1:0-1598 GCF_028981785.1 Wolbachia endosymbiont of Drosophila leontia | reverse complement strand
CTAACACTTGCTTCACCGGTATTATCTATAGAATGTTAAGCACGCTAGAGGGTATTCATCCTGATCCAGAAATTGGATTTACTCCTCCTAGGCAAATATTACTTCCAGGAGCACAAAATGAAGCACGTAAGTTCATGTTAGACAGGTTAAAAAACAAGAAAAACAATAAAGAAATTTTTAAGGCTTGGTATGACGTTCAAAATGGTTATGAAGATGATGAAAGTCAAAAAATAGTTGATGATTTTATTTCAGAAGTAAGTATTCCTCTAATGAGAAAATTATTGAGTATTACTTCTCAATATAGTGAACAAATTGTGCTGACGTTAATGAAAAATATTAGCTCTATAAAGTTAAATAAATTACAATGTTGTGAGCTGGTTCAGCACATGAGAAATAAACTGCAGGAGCATGGTTTAGGTGACCAAGAAAGTTTACTCGAAAACATCGGAAAAAAAGTATTCTTAGAGCTATTAAATCGAGATCTACTCGAGACAGATTTTTCTCTCAAGGATTCATCTTTGGATGGAGCTAAAAGAATAGCTAACAAAATAATAATAGGAGAAGTTGAGAAATTTAGGTCAGAAGCTGCTGAAAAGGCTAGGGAAGTTAACTCTATAGAAGTTCAAGTGGATGTTACATTGCGGGGTCTGTCAACCTTGCCGCGAGAAAAGAAGTGTTGCATTGCATATAGCAGACTAAGTGGCCAGTATGAAGGTGATGAGAGAGAGATAATGGAGAACATCTTACTAAAAAAATTAGAGATAACGAAAAAAGAAATGAATAAGATGCTAGAAGAGAATGATATACGTAAACTAAAATTAGCACTTGATGATGCATGTAAGAAAAGTGGAAAAAACATGGAAGAAATGATAAAAGAAGTAGAAGAAGTAGTCTCAAGTCGTTTCTCGCGTGAAGTATCTGTTAGTAATATAGCAACAGAGTCAGCACACTTATAAAAATTTATTTTCCTTACCTTGCAGAAGATTCACAATATTTCTGTGGTGTTTTAG
Source organism: Wolbachia endosymbiont of Drosophila leontia (assembly GCF_028981785.1). Lineage (NCBI taxonomy): Bacteria > Pseudomonadati > Pseudomonadota > Alphaproteobacteria > Rickettsiales > Anaplasmataceae > Wolbachia > Wolbachia endosymbiont of Drosophila leontia. The sequence goes on along the minus strand of NZ_JAPQLK010000121.1, from coordinate 588 downwards.
GAAGACCAGTGCTCCTATAATTAGTAATGTTAAGAACAAATTCCTCTGAAAAAAAAAGGACCATGCTACAGCCGTTGAAGTAGCACTGAGTGAAGCAAGGGAAGAGTATCTAAAGGCAAGAAAGACTATTATCCAAATTATTACGAATACTAAAGTAATATCAATGTTAAATGCTATCAGTATCCCTAGAGTGGTTGCAACGCCCTTTCCTCCACTGAATTTTAGCCAAATAGGAAACATGTGTCCTAAAACTGCTAAAATTGCAGATACATATATATAAAAATCGTTATTATCACAAAATTGTTGTGCTATATAAACGGCAATAAATCCCTTGAAGGAATCCAGAAATAATGCCAAAGCAGCAAGAAATTTATTTCCCGTCCTTGCAACGTTTGTAGCACCAATGTTTCCTGAACCTACTTCTCTTAAGTTTATCCCTTTTATTCTTGTAATAATTAAGCTAAACGGTATTGAACCGAGTATGTAGGATAGTGTAAGGACTATAACTAACACAGGTAAAATTTACTGATTAATAATCGCAAAATTTCGTCATCCCGCTGCTTGTTAGCGGGATCTATGCTGAGATAC
>NZ_JAPQLK010000120.1:1644-1736 GCF_028981785.1 Wolbachia endosymbiont of Drosophila leontia | reverse complement strand
GACATATAGCACTGCACAAAATACATCATACAAATCAAGTTTCCTTGGTTTTGTTTTCTTTCTGCTACTCCCCAGTATTGGTCTAATTTTTT
>NZ_JAPQLK010000120.1:0-1620 GCF_028981785.1 Wolbachia endosymbiont of Drosophila leontia | reverse complement strand
CTTGGATAGCTTTTTTGCATAGATATACCTCTTTCTTAACTATGCTTATTTTACCTCATATTTTCGAGATCCTTAACAGGTTCTTAGAAATAAATTGAGAAAAATGCAATTTTTTATAAAGATCGATTGAAATTTCCGAGCTTCAGTTATATTGTTAATCTATTCAGATAGAAATTAGAAACTATTGTGTCAAATAAAATAGGTTTTTGGGCTATTTTTGCCTTAGTGATTAGTAGCCAAATTGGCTCTGGAATTTTTATGCTTCCAATTAGCCTTGCTCCATATGGCATGTATAGCCTTATAAGCTGGATAATATCAGGGCTTGGTGCTATATCTCTTGCTTTAGTTTTTGCCTCACTCTGCACAAAATTTCCGGAAACGGGTGGCCCTCACGTCTATGTAAAGCATGCTTTTGGCCCTGCTGCAGCTTTTTTTGTTGGTTGGACGTATTGGGTGATCTCATGGGTTAGCACAACAGCCGTAATAGTTGTGGGTGTTGGTTATCTTACACCATTTTTCCATGAAGATATTCAAAACGTACATCTGTTTTTAGAGATGTTATTACTTACAATTATTACACTAATAAATTTTAGAGGAGTAGCTACTGCTGGACGTGTTGAGTTTTTATTGACGGTGATAAAAATTTCTGTATTGCTTGTAATACCTATAGCAGCATTGTTTTTTTTTGATAGAAATAACTTCATCATAAGTGAAGAAATATCAAATCTTACAACATCGCAGATTCTTGCCCGTTCTACACTTATTACTCTATGGGGTTTTATTGGAGTTGAATTGGCAACAGCACCTGCAGGGTCAGTTGATAATCCAGCTAGAACAATACCAAGAGCTGTGGTACTTGGAACAATCTCTGTTGCTGTTGTGTATTTTATCAACAATCTTGCAATTATGGGATTAATAAATGGCAATGATTTAGCAAGTTCAAGAGCACCATATGTTGACGCAATAAAAATTATGGCCTCTGGCAATTGGCACTTGATTATTTCTATAACTGCGTTCATTTTTTGTGTTGGTACTTTAAACGCTTGGGTACTAGCTAGTGGACAAGTGGCCCTTGGCCTTGCAAAAGATAAACTGATGCCACAGTTTTTTGCTCAAAGAAACAAGCACGGTTCTCCTTTCTGGGGCATAACAACTAGCTCAGTTGGAACTGCAACTTTACTAATCCTCACTTCAAGCAACAATTTTGCTAAGCAGATCACATCAATTATCGACTTTTCTGTAGTTTCATTTTTATTTGTTTACCTTGCATGCAGTCTTGCTTCTCTCAAAGTTATTGTGCAAGAAAAGAGTTGTTACAAATTTTTAATTGGCAGTATAGCAACAACCTTTTGCTGCTGGGTAATATTTGAAACTTCTGTGAATACCTCGCTGATCGCAAGCTTATTCACTGCAAGTGGCGTACCTCTTTATTTATTTTGGTATCGCAGAGTTTCTGTATAGCAAATGTTATGTATCTGTTCAGCAGAGTGGCAAAATAAGGTAGACGAGAAAAGACAACTATAGGAAGAAATGGGTGTCATGCCAGTGCGTGACACTGGGATGGCTTTGTTGCATCGCTAGCTATGATGGATTAAAGATAAAAAAGATGGAGAATATCAG
>NZ_JAPQLK010000119.1:0-4921 GCF_028981785.1 Wolbachia endosymbiont of Drosophila leontia | reverse complement strand
TTTTCTTTCTGCTACTCTCCAGTATTGGTCTAATTTTTTCAAATTGTTCTTTACTTATATCGCTTGGATAGCTTTTTTGCATAGATATACCTCTTTCTTAACTATACTTATTTTACCTCATATTTTCGAGATCCTTAACAGGTTCTAACACGTAGCGGGATGACGAATTTGTTGTTTTTCAAATTGTAGGTGAACCTAAGCCACTTTAGCTATATCTGTACGAACATCTAGTAAAACGACCTAGCTATAGCTAAAGTAATCTAGAAAATTAACGATATTTTATTCCCCGGGGAACGCTCTATTCTGTTTTCCAACTCTAGTTCTAAAAGAGCCATTAGAGCTATGTTGGTAGAAAGTCCGCCTGCTAATATAAGTTCATCTATATCAACAGGTACAGAGTTAATATGATCAACTATAACAGATTTTGCCTGTTGTAATTTTTCTTGTTTTTGGTTAACAGCATAGTGCTCAACATCAAATAGTTTTTTTTGCTGCGGAGGTAGACTAAACCTAATACTCTCTATTATGTCATCAGCGGATTCGATAAGCTTAGCACCGTTTTTAATTAAATAATTACTACCACTACAGCGTGAATCTAAAGGGAAACCAGAAACTGCAAACACCTCTCTCCCTTGATTTAAAGCAAAATCTGCTGTTATTAGAGAGCCAGAACGTTTCGATGCTTCAATCACTGCAACACCTAGCGATAGGCCAGATATAATTCGATTCCTTTGAGGAAAATATTGAGGCTTTGGTTCAGTAGCAAATGGAAGCTCAGTAATTACTAACCCACCGTTCCCAGTGATTTTTTTGTATAGATCAAAATTCTCTTTTGGATACACCACATCAATTCCGCTTGCTGTAACAGCAATAGTGGGATGATTTTTGTATATTACACTGTTTGCTGCAGTATCGATTCCTTTTGCAAGTCCAGAAACGATAACAAAACCAGCTTCGCTTAAATCAAGTGCCAACTTATTGGCAAAATTTCTTCCATTCATTGAAGAGTTACGCCCACCGATTATTGCAATTATCTCACGGCTTAATAATGATATATCACCAAGCGCAGTTATTACAGGAGGACAACTAGAGATATTTCTTAAAAGATCAGGGTAATCTGGGTCACATGCGGGTATAATTTTAGCTCCAATTCTTTCTGCATTATTGATTTCTTCTCGTGCATCTTGAATGCCATACACCTTATTATTAGCCACCCTATTGAGATATTTCAACACCTCATCTAGCGATCCATGTGTTCTTAGTATACTAAAAAACTTTGTTGGTCCTATAGTTCTAGCCAAGCTTAACCATACTTCTAATTCTTTGTTGTTCAATTTATTTATCTTCATAAAAGGCTTGAATTTCTTATCAATTTAGTGTACTCAAGATAATGCAAATATACAGTGTTTTATGACGCATTTTGTTACAGATAAATGCATAAAATGTAAATATACGGACTGTGTGGAAGTATGTCCCGTTGACTGCTTCTATGAAGGTAAAAACATGCTCGTGATTAACCCAGATGAATGTATTGATTGCGGAGTGTGCATACCTGAGTGTCCAGTGGATGCAATTGTAACTGATGATTCCATAAAAGATATTTTAGAACTAGATGAAGAGTTACTGAACAGTGAACAAAAAATCTTCAAATCATTTTACAACATAAACGTAGAATACTCACAAAAATGGCCAAATATCACAGCTAAGAAGCAACCTCTCTATACCGCAGAAGAGTATAAGGAAAAAAAGGATAAAACAGCTTATTTTGATGAAAATTTAGAATAATGCTACTGAAGGAAAAGAAACTTTTTGTATTTCAGGGTTGTTGTTTTTGGTTGCTGAAAATAGTTGCGTTATCTAAGTTGTTATGCTGATAAATTAGTATCGATTAATTTAAGGATTAAGGAAAAAGGCTTATTGACTTTTGAAATATTTGATTATAAAACTAGCTGTTAGCATTAAATCTTGGGGGTAAGTTATGAGTATAAATAAAAGAGAAACCATTTAAAAGATTGAAGGGTTACTTTTTCAAGCGAACGGTAATCTTGAAAAAGCATGTGGTCTATTATCAACAGTAGAGTTAACCGAAGATGGTATTAAAATATTGCTGGAAGAGATGATAAAAGAGTATCGTAGCTTGTTTGAAAAGATTTCTTGGAGTTGTGGAATTACTGCAGGCGGTGCACAAGATGCCAACGCAAGCAGCTTCAACGAAGTTTTTAAGCTAGGTTCAAAAGAGTTAGCGTTGGCAATGATGTCAGATCTCAGAAAGTCTTATGATCAAGAATTATTTAAGAAATATAAAAAAGAAGAAATGTCTTATCCTGAAGGAGAAGGAGTACAATTTATTAGAGAATTAAGAGTTTTAAGTAGAATACTTACTATATCTTTAATAAGGAAACTTGATGAAGTTTACAAGTTTACTCCAGAAGAAATTGAGCGTTTGAAGGAATATATATTAGTTAGCAACTATGATACAAACAAAAGTCTTTCTGATATAGACAAATATATGCATGCACTATCTGCCTTAATTAGAAACCCCTCACTTGATACAAAAAAGATATTTGAGCTAAATAATCGAATGATAATACACACTACAGCCTTAATTGATTTAGTAACTAGTGGAGTAGTGAAAAAAGAAGAAGCAAAAGAACAATCTGCTGAGGATTTAGAAAAGCTTATCTGTGAACAGTATAAAGGTGCAGCAAACACGCCACTACCGTTGCCGAGCACGCTATTTGAAGTGGATAAAAAAAGTGCTTGAAGAAAGTAAGAAGGTCTTATAGTTAGCCAAAGTAGGTATTTAATAAGCTTAATGTAACCGTTATATATGCTATATAGTAAAACATAGAATGCTTATGGTTCCAACTATAGCAATTTTAAGTGGTGGGTTTTCTTGTGAGAGAGAAATATCGCTTATGAGCGGAAAAGCAGTAAAGAAGGCGCTCGATAGCCTTTCATATAATGCAATAGAAATAGATGTTGACAGCAACATTGCTGAAAAGCTTAGAAAAATTAATTCGGGCCTTGCTTTTATTGCTCTGCATGGACCTTATGGTGAAGATGGCTGCATTCAAGGTTTATTGGAGATTTTAGGTATAAAATATACACACTCAGGAGTTATGGCTTCTGCTGTTGCTATGAATAAAGTGATGTCAAAGCATATATTTCGGTCCCTTAGTATCGACACTCCAAAAGGTTATGTAATTAGCCGAGAAGATCTACTAAAAAATAATATTAAAATCGATTATCCGTACGTCTTAAAACCAATTAACGAAGGCTCTAGCATCGGAGTGCACATAATTTTCTCGCATGATGATTATTTAAAATTAAAAAACATGTTTGCAGCGCGTGACCAGGCAGTGTCTGGCTACTTGGATGAAAAGGAAAGAGCTACTTCTATGACAAGAGACTTGATGATCATAGAAGGATATGTCCCAGGAATAGAGTTACATACTGCTGTATTGCTAGATGAAGCAATTGGCACTATGGAAATACGACCAAAAAATAAATTCTATGATTATGAAGCAAAGTATACAGATGGATTTGCAGAACATATATTTCCTGCTGAAATTCCTGACAATATATATAAAATGACCTTGGAACATGCACTGAAAATTCATCAATTTTTAGGCTGTAAAACTATTTCCCGCTCAGATTTTCGTTATAATCCCAAAAATAACACTTTAAAAATGCTTGAGATTAATACACATCCTGGCTTTACTGAGTTATCGTTAGTGCCAGAAATTGCAAAATTGACAAAAGGAATCGATTTTAATGAATTAGTTAAAATTATTATTGAAGATAGTTTGCAGCACAAAAATATTAGGGATTTAAGTCATGTTGAGCAGTATTACTAGAAGCCAAAGGAGTTTTTTGCGTAAGTGTGCCTTGGTTATTATCACAGCACTTTTTCTTACGCTAATACTTTACAGCTCACTTGATAAAATAATAAATCGATTTAATTACTACTTTACTTGGTATAATGACTGCCTATCTAGTTTATTACTCAGTAGTGGATTTTCAATCGACGAAGTAGTCGTGAGCGGCAATAAATTTACAAACAAAAAGGATATTCTAAGTTTGACAGATAGAACGCAACCTATCCTGTATATATCACTTTCAAAACTTGCCGGTAACATACAATCCGTAAGCAGATGGATAAAACACGTAAGAGTTCACAGAATTTTGCCCAATACTCTACACATTAATATAGATGAGCATAAACCGTTTGCTCTCTGGAAAGATAATAACAAAACCTCGGTAATTGATTTTGAAGGTAAAGTGATCGTAGATGACTATCTAGTAGATGATCTTGTTGTAATTACAGGACAAAACTCGTTATCAAACCTAGAATTTGTTAGAGATGTGTTGGAGAGTAAAACTCAATTAAGAGACCACATTTCTTCTTTTGCTTATATAGGGAATAGAAGATGGAATATCATACTTGATAACGATTCCACAGTAAAACTGCCTGAAGATAACCCTTATAGTGCATGGGACTATTTAAACCACTTACACAATGCAACTGATTTTACTTTCAGCGATTGGAGTATTATTGATATGCGTATTACTGATAAAATTTTTGTGAAGAGGTGATCTGCTGTCATCCAAGTAGCCCCTTTTCCTGTCATCCCAGTGCCCAGACACTGGAATCCCGCCGCGAACCGTCATACCGCGGTTCATTCGCGGTATCTCTTAACATAGATCCCTTATTTAACCGCCATACCTTAACATAGATCCCGCTAACACGTAGCGGGATGACGGTTGTCGTTTAGCTATAAATATTTAAGAAATTTACCAAACGAAAAAAAAGGCAAAAGAAGCCCCGTGGTTGGCTAATCACTTACATTATACTTTCAAGTATGGCGTTTTTTTATTCTAAACGCTTAATAACCGCGATTTAGCTGCTTTTTAATGC
>NZ_JAPQLK010000118.1:0-4441 GCF_028981785.1 Wolbachia endosymbiont of Drosophila leontia | reverse complement strand
CAAGCAAAAGTCCTCTCTACCACCCACCTTCTCGGCTGTACTGAAAATCCAGGATCCCGTTGTGGCAATAGTTCTAGTGGTGTATCTTTATGCACCCAAAACCTACATGGAGGCCTTTTGACAATTTCAATATCTATCCCATATTCTCTCTTTACGTAATCCTTTAAATCTTTTCCTTGGTATCCCATATCAGCCCACATTTTCTTAATATTGCTGTATTTTTCCTTCATATTGTCCAATGCCATCTTCACCCCATCTCTGTCATTTTCGCTTGCAGCTCCTACATAGCAACCAAGCACAAATCCTTGAGTATCTGTGATTATATGTCTTTTTCTCCCCTTTACCTTTTTCGCACCATCATAACCTTTGACCCCCCTTTTTCCGTGGTTTTTACCGATTGACTGTCCACTATGCATGCGCTCGGCTTCCCATTTTTGACCTACTATATTTAGTGATATCATAGTTCATTTTCTCAAAAATTCCCTGCTTTTTCCATCTTCTAAACTGTTCATGCACAGCCTTCCACGGCGGAAAATCGTGTGGTAAATAGCGCCATTGACATCCTGTGCGCAGTATATAAAGAATTGCATTTACTATCTCACACTTACTGTATTTTGGTGGCCTTCCTCCTTTCTTGTACGATACTCTGAAGTGTTTTTCTATTCTTGCCCATTCCCTTTTACTTAAATCTGTTGGATATTTTTTCCTCATCTCTTACCTCAATATTCTTTCTTTATATACCACGTATTCCTTAGTTTGTGGACAACCTCTAATGGTAATTTCTACACTTTGTGGAATTTTATAATATATAATAAACACAATTAAAACTATTACAACTTGAACACTTATGATCCCATTGTTCTAGTTCCCTGTTACAATTTTTACACTTCCAGCCTGGATCAGGCAAAGCTTCTGAGCCCATCTTGTTTAGCCAATAAATTACCTTGTCGTGTTCTTGCAGTGTAACCTTGAGTTGTATTACAATAAAGTAGATTGACATGTAATTAGCTTTTTTCATAGCAGTGTCTAAATATTGACTTGCAAGATCATATTTGCCTGAACTCATTGAGGACAAAGCAAGTAAACAGTAACTAAAATAATAATCAGGGCGTAAGTTGTATAGTCTTTCAGCACCTTTACTATTTAAATTGATGTACATTTTAGCTGACTGAGGAGTAGGATTTACTGTATACTCTGCCTCTAGCACTGCAGAAGCTTTTCTGATTTTTCCAAGTTTAATATATAATTCTGCCTTTAAATAATTGATGGGCTGAAAAATTGCACTATAACGTTGTGCTCTAAATAAAGACTTTATGGCCTCCTTAAAATTTCCTTTACTTTCATATTGCTTTGCTAAAGCGCAATAAAACACTGCAAACATTTCTTTATGATCAAAGGGGAGAAAAATATTGGACTTAACTGCTTCCTTCAACCTCAAAATTGCATTAATCCAATCTTCTTTCAATATGCCATGCTCTATTTGAAAGGGAATAGATAGCATTTTATCGTTAATTGAACTAGAGCAATATTCTATAAATTTTTGAAAGACTACTTTTTCTTGTTTGAGGTGGACAATCAGCTTATTGGCTAGAAGTAGAGCTAAGTTACGATTTTTATTTGCAATATTTGTTAAACCGTTACTGAAAAAGCTGTAATTTCCCGTCTTACCTGAGTTAAAGAGCTTTATTAAAGACAGCCTATCGCTCTCCTCACTCAGACTTTTAACTAGCTTTTGGGCATTCTCTATATTGTCTAAGTCTATGCTAAAGAAAGCTTCAAAGAGAAGCAATTCTTCCCTATCCCTTCTTCTATATCTTATGTTGGCAAATGTTGATGAAATGGAGGAAAAAAAGCGTACAAGTGTAATTAATAAAAATAATAAAACTACACAAGTAAAAATAATGAAATATAGATCAATACTTATAGTGTAATTGCCTAATTCCAATTTTATTACTTCACCACTTACCTTGACCCATATACCAAATAAAAACGAAAAAGCGAAAATTATAAAATAAATCATGAGATATATTGTAACAAGTGATGATATATTGTTGAAATATTCTTAGAAGCTACAATAAAACCATTCAATTTATTCAGCCATGGCTTGAATTCTGAATGCGTTAAATTGCTTACTGTAACAGTTATATTTTGCCAATCATTATCATTTATTGACTCCTCAATTTCTGCGAATTTTACTCTTAATGGATCATTTCGGTCGTCTACCTTTACCCAGTTTGAAATGATTTTTTTAGACAATGTACTTTTGTTGTAATCGATAGTATCAACAGTTTTTTCAAAAGATAACTTCAATTCGTGTAAGGTATTTATCTCTTTCAAATTTTCTAATTCATCTACTGCATTTTCTATCTCTGGATCGTCAAGCTCTGATATCAAAGGCTTTATTGAATTTATATGGTTATCAAATTTTGCTTCTCGCAATAACGAATTCTTCATTTTAACCACAAGTAATAGCAATTTTGCAAGGTTCTTACATCTTGAGTTATCATCACCTTGCTCACATTGAGTATGCTGACTTCTCTTGAGGTCAAATATCTTTTTTTCTATTCTAGATTGATTAACTTCAAGCAACATTCTAAATTCATTCATGTTTTCCGTTAAAGCTTTCACATTGTTTTCACTCTCTTGCTGATTTATTTTTAAAAAGATTATGTTATTTATTGTGATGTAACCGGTAAATAACAATACAATTAAGAACCAACCTATGTACTTTTGCTGAGTATCATTCATAACGTAGTATCTCCGCAGGATCTTGTGCAGCTGCCTGCAATGCAGGAGCAATTGTCGCTAAAAATGATAAGAATAATGCAAGTGCAGAAATGTTCACTACATCTTGAGAAACTAATATCATTGGCAAACTTGAAAAAAAGTATATCATAGGATCAAACAGCTTGACGTTAGTAATGTTTTCTAAAAACACTCTAATGCTTTCGATATTGAGAGAAAAAACGACACCTATAATACAGCCAAGACAAGTTCCCGTAAAACCGATTAATAGACCACAAGCGCAAAATATGCGCATAATGCTTCCACTTGTTGCACCAAATGTACGCATAATTGCAATCGCGGATTTCTTTTCTTGCACTATCATCATTAAATTTGAGACAATATTAAACGCTGCTACAACTATAATCAAAGTGAGAATTAAAAACATCACATTTCTTTCAGTTTTTAAAGCACTAAAATAATGGCTTTGCTGTGATTGCCAACTTTCAGCTTCCATTCCTATTTCTTTTTCTATAGCATCTGCCAGCTTATCAGCTCTAGTAACGTCGTCTACAAGTACTTCTATATTTTTTATGCTATTTTTATAATTAAAAAAGGCTTGTGCTGATTTTAGAGGCATATATATCAAGGTATTATCATACTCAAACATACCCATATCAAATATTGCTATAACTTTATATTTTTTCATTCGCGGCATTTCACCAAGTAATGCATCAAATTCTTCAGATGATATAAACGTAATTTCGTCGCCATAGTCAATGTTCAAAACTTCTGCTAAGCGTGCTCCTATTATTATCCCTTCATCAAATTTTTTTACATCACCTATAATCACATTATTTGTAACGGCAGTACTATCAAGCAAATCTTTAGTTGACACACCTCGCACTACGCTACCTGCAATTTTACCATTTGCTACAATAATAACTTGATCATTGGTCATAGGAGTAGCTTTTAATATACCAGGAATTCTCTCAATAGATTTTGAAACTGCGTAGTAATCTGAATTTATGTTCCTATCAAAATAAACGTTAATATGGCCATCAATGCCAAGTATTGAGTCAAGCAACTTTGCTCTGAATCCGTTCATCACAGACATCACCACTATTAGTGTTGCAACTCCAAGGGCAATGCCGATAATAGAGAACAAAGTCATTATAGAGCAAAATCTGGCATTTCTTGCTCGCAAATAGCAAGCAGCCATAGTAATTTCAAAGGCAATGGACATTACAAAATATTTTGAGGTTAGACATTATATTTTTGAAACTTCGTATAATTGTAGACTTTTCTTTATTTAAAAACTAGAGATTTTTGCTTCCTTAAATTTAGCAGACTTATAGAGTATCTTTAACATTAGAATTTCAAAATCTTCCATATACATCATCCAACCTCACTATATCATTATCAGATAAATGCTCTCCTATCTGAAATTCAACTATTTCAAGTGGAAAGCTTGTGCTTTTATAACATAGAAAAAATCAAGAATATTATTGGGTTTATTCAATAAGTTATAATTCTTTCCTTCCATAATTTTCAAATTGTACAACTAGTTGCTTTACATTTACATCTGTGAGAAGAGCATTTTTGCTAACATGAGGTCTCGGATCAGATTTCGCTGATAAGGGATTCATCTGAGAACCTGTTTAAAATCTTCGTAATAGGAGAGAAATGAAGGAAAGGACAATCATTTGCAAGCTGG
>NZ_JAPQLK010000117.1:1322-1464 GCF_028981785.1 Wolbachia endosymbiont of Drosophila leontia | reverse complement strand
CAGTGCTGTGGAAATGGTGGAAAAGGCTGAAGAAAACCTCTCTGAAGTTAAAAATATACTGGTTGATGCTAGCTATACAGGAGAAAATTTTGCAACTCAAATAAAAGCTACTATTGGTGCAACTGTTGAGGTAATAAAGCGA
>NZ_JAPQLK010000117.1:0-1214 GCF_028981785.1 Wolbachia endosymbiont of Drosophila leontia | reverse complement strand
AACACCAGCTTGCAAATGATTGTCCTTTCCTTCATTTCTCTCCTATTACGAAGATTTTAAACAGGTTCTAAGGAAGCCATGTATAATATGGCTTCCTTATTATCGTTTTTAGCATTAACATCAGCACCATCGTTAAGACACCGTAACACCTGATCATAATTATCCTCAATAACCGACTCAATAATTTGTTTATTTCTAAGTAAAGTAATTATTTCCTCATTGTCAGTAAAGAAAAGTGGTGTTCTATCAAAGCTATCTTTCGCATTAGCTTTGGCTCCTGCCTCCAGAAGAAATTTAGTCATATCAGCATTATTAGCAGAAGCAGCATGATGTAATGCAGTTTTACCTAGATTACCCCGGGTATTGATTTTAGCACCTTGCTTTAAAAGAATTTCTGCTGTAGCACGGTGACCATAATAAGAAGCATAGTGTAATGCAGTTTCATCTTGATTATCCCGGGTATTGATTTTAGCACCTCTCTCTAAAAGAAGTTTTACTACACTAGCCACACCTTTGAAGGAAGCAATGTGCAATGGGGTTTGACTACTATCGTTTTGAGCATTAACATTAACACCACCATTAAGGCATTGTAACACCTGATAGTAATCACCACACTCAATAAATCGCATTAACTTTAGAAAGCTTACCGCCTCATTAATACCTCTTTTTTCATTATCCAGTAACTCATAATAATATTCATTGAAGCATTCCCATAACTTATCCTCTATTGCTCGTCTTATTTCCTCATCTAGATAAAGAGCTTTTACAGGCCTTTTGGTACATGGGTCTGTTGCGTTACCCCCTTCTTTTTTCCACCACTTAAAAATCTCATGGTACTCAAACACATTTTGCGACTTTGAATCATCATCATATATTATTCTAACAGGCTCTAATATTAGTTCTCCTGTTATCGGGCAAAGCAGACCACTTTCTTCAAAGCAATTATTACCTTTTTCAATCGCCTTCTCAATATACTTACCTATTAAACGCTCATAGTCTGCTAATTCATCATTGTTCTTACTATATTTCTCAAAAATTTTATATAAATCATAATGTTCAATGTTATTTAACATAATTTTACTTCGCAAATTATAAAAAGGCTAAGGTATGTACTAAAAATAGAACTTACAAGTATTTTCTTCAATTATAAGAACCTGTTTAAAATCTTCGTAATAGGAGAGAAATGAAGGAAAGGACAATCATTTGCAAGCTGG
>NZ_JAPQLK010000116.1:0-2491 GCF_028981785.1 Wolbachia endosymbiont of Drosophila leontia | reverse complement strand
TTTTCTTTCTGCTACTCTCCAGTATTGGTCTAATTTTTTCAAATTGTTCTTTACTTATATCGCTTGGATAGCTTTTTTGCATAGATATACCTCTTTCTTAACTATGCTTATTTTACCTCATATTTTCGAGATCCTTAACAGGTTCTTAGGCTTACCGACGATTTTAAAAACAACAAATTCGTCATTCCGTTACGTGTTAGCGGCTGAGATACCGCGAATGAATCGCGGTATGACGTTAGAGAGCTGTGCTAGCTATAGTGCATACCTGACCATAAGGTGACAAGATTTTAAAAAGGCTCTATAACAGTTTTACACATGTATGAATCTCAATGAGCAATCAGATTTTTCTAAATAGCAGGCTGGAGAATATACCTAAGTTCCATTCCGCAATATTGCCTAAACTTTGTGGTGGGGACAAGGTGGTGGATCTGCTGTTTTATAAGCCACTTAGTTATGTGGATAGAAGCAAGTTACTATCTGATGCTCGAGTTGGAGAATTTACAACTTTCATTGCAAAAGTTTATGAACATCAGTCGCCCACTTTTAGAGGTAGACCATATAAAATAGTCGTTGAAAGTGAGAGTCAGTATATATTCATAGTCTTTTTTAATTACTCAGTTAAGTATTTATATAAACTATTTCCAATTGGAGCGAATGTGATCATCAGTGGCAAACTCGAAAAATTTGCTGAACATTGGCAAATTACTCATCCAGATTACGTGTCGCTTGACATCAACCAATTTAAAGAAATAGCTTGCATAGAGCCAGTTTACCAATTATGCCGTGGCATTACCAATAAGCGCATTGGGAACATAATAAGCTCTAATCTAAAGGAATTGCCTGATTTACCAGAGTGGATAGATGATACATTAATCAAGCAAAAAAAATGGTTAAGTTGGAGGGAAAGCATCATAAAGTTGCACAGACCAAGCTCATTGGCGGAAGCTGAGGTTTGTAGAAAAAGGCTTGCTTATGATGAATTGTTTGCGTATCAGCTAGCGCTGAAACTTGCAAGAAAAAATCATGTGAAAGAAAGGGGAAGAGAATTTATAATATTGAGTAAATACAAAGAGCAAGTTTTAAATGAATTGTCGTTTCAATTAACAAATGATCAAACTCGTGCAATAGATGAGATCTCAGAGAGACAAAAATCCAAGTATCGCATGATAAGCTTGCTGCAAGGTGATGTTGGTAGTGGCAAAACCGTAGTTGCACTTTTTGCGATGATAAATGTGGTAGAAAACAACATGCAGGCAGCTCTAATGGCACCGACTACTATCTTGGCGGAGCAACATTATAATTGGATTGAGGAAGTTTTATCCTGTACCGATATAAAAGTTGCGCTGCTTACTGGTAAAACTTCGCGCAAGGAAAGAAAGATTATCATGAACGAACTTGCAAGTGGTGTTTTAAATATAGTGATTGGCACTCATGCACTATTTCAAGCTAACGTTACATTTAAAAATTTAGGGCTTGCAGTCATAGACGAGCAACAGCGATTTGGAGTGACGCAGAGAAATCGCTTGGTAGGAAAAGGAGAAAATGCCGATATACTTTTCGTTACTGCAACTCCCATTCCAAGAACCTTGCAGCAAGCTATGTATGGTGATGTTGAATGTTCAATTTTGAAAGAAAAACCAAAATCCAGATTGCCAATAAAAACTGTAACTACGAACATTAGTAGGGTGCCAGATGTTATTGAAAAGCTAAAAGGTGCTATAAACAGGGGCGAAAAAGCATATTGGATTTGTCCATATATAGAAGAAAACGAAGAGACCAATATTGCTGCAGCAGAGATGCGTTTTCAGGAATTACAAAAAACATTTCTTGATAAAGTCGGGATAATACACGGAAAATTGACTCAGGAGCAGAAAGATCAAGTTATGTTTTCCTTCAAAAGGAATGAATTTTCTCTGCTTGTTGCAACCACTGTGATAGAAGTTGGTATAGATGTGCCAGATGCAACCATCATGATTATAGAAAATGCAGAGCAATTTGGGTTATCACAATTGCATCAGTTAAGAGGCAGAGTAGGGCGAGGAAACAAGCCATCTTTTTGTGTATTATTATACGATAATTTAAGTAAAAGCTCATCTTCAAAGTTAAAGATCATGTGTGAGTCACAAGATGGATTTTACATTGCTGAAAGGGATATGATGCTAAGAGGCAGTGGAGATATTTTAGGCACAAAACAATCAGGATGTATGGAATTTAAATTTGCTGATTTATATCAGGACAAAGAGCTGCTCAATCTCGCGTATAATAACGCAAAAGGCGCAATGGCTGATTTTGAATTACTGCTTGATATATTTGAATATAGGAGTAGATTACATTTTTCAAAATTTCAGTAGAAAAACCAGGTAGCCCGCAGAAACAAAAAAACTTCCTTGACAAACCTCGCCAGCCCCCTTATTATGAAACTGAAGCTATTGTATTTGCTTTCGCCAATCTGCAGATTAAAAGGTAAGGATTACTTAATGTATCGGCGTCT
>NZ_JAPQLK010000115.1:0-18769 GCF_028981785.1 Wolbachia endosymbiont of Drosophila leontia | reverse complement strand
TAGTGGAAGCATTTGGAAAGCCGCATGTAAATGTGGGAACAATAGGACATGTGGATCATGGGAAGACGACGTTAACAGCGGCGATAACGAAGCATTATGGAAATTTTGTAGCGTACGATCAGATAGATAAAGCGCCAGAAGAAAGGAAGAGGGGGATAACGATAGCAACAGCGCATGTTGAGTATCAGACGGAAAAAAGGCATTATGCACACGTTGATTGTCCTGGACACGCTGACTATGTAAAGAACATGATAGTAGGTGCAGCACAGATGGATGCGGCGGTATTGGTAGTGTCGGGGGTTGATGGGCCAATGCCACAAACGAGAGAGCATATATTGCTGGCGAAGCAGGTAGGTGTTGGATATATCGTGGTGTATATAAATAAAGCTGATGTTGCTGATGCTGATATGATAGATTTAGTAGAAATGGAAGTGAGGGAATTACTGAGTAGATACGGATTTCCAGGGGATGAAGTGCCTGTGGTGGTTGGTTCAGCACTCAAGGCGCTGGAGGATGACAGCAGCGAATATGGAAAGAAATCAATAGACAAATTGATGGAAAAGTTAGATGAATATGTAGCGGTTCCACCAAGGCCTGTGGATTTACCATTTTTATTGCCAATCGAAGATGTATTTTCGATATCGGGGCGAGGAACAGTGGTAACAGGAAGAATAGAGAAGGGAGAGATAAAGGCGGGAGAAGAGATAGAGATAATAGGTCTGCAAGCGACGCAAAAGACGATATGCACAGGTGTTGAGATGTTTAAGAAGTTGCTGGATAAGGGAAGTGCAGGACTCAATGTAGGAATATTGTTAAGAGGAACAAAAAGAGAAGAAGTGGAGAGAGGGCAAGTATTAGCGAAACCGGGGACGATAACACCGCATAGAAAGTTTAAGGCGGAGGTTTATGTATTAAAGAAAGAGGAAGGAGGAAGGCATACACCATTTTTTGCGAATTACCAGCCACAGTTTTATTTAAGGACAACGGATGTAACTGGGAGCATAAAATTGCTAGATGGGAAGGAGATGGTAATGCCAGGAGATAATGTGAGTGTAGAAGTAGAATTGCAAGTACCGATAGCAATGGATAAGGGATTGCGTTTTGCGATAAGAGAAGGCGGTAGAACTGTTGGTTCTGGTGTTGTTTCTGAAATTTTGGAGTGAGAGTTTGAGTTATAGGAGTGTAGCTCAATTGGTAGAGCGCTGGTCTCCAAAACCAGAGGTTGTAGGTTCAATTCCTATCGCTCCTGCATTAATGTTGTGGTGGAAATGTTAAAAAGTTTGTGTGGTTTTTTCTGTGATATAAAGCAAGAAATACGAAGAATTGCTTGGGTAAAGAAACAGGAGGTGTTGTCATCTCTATTTGTTGTAGTGATTGTTATATTGTGCTTTTCGATTTTCTTCTGTTTTGTGGATTTTATGTCTCTTTACGTAATTAAGGCTTTATTTGGAATTATTTATGGAATGTGAATATAGATGGTATATCATTAAAGTTGATTATGGATATGAGCAAGGTATACGCGAATTGGTAAGTAATGCTGTTTATTTTAAGGAAGTGTTTATTCCTTATCAAACGGTATGTAATTCAAAGTCTGACATAAAAGAATTATGTGAAGTGTATGTATATATGCATCTGTGTGATGAAAGCAAAAATATTTTGAATCAAACGCCTGGATTCTGCAGTGGCGAATCTGGTAATTTTGAGATGATTTTAGATGATGAGATAAGTTTAAAGTGTAAAGAATTTAATAGGTATAAATGGTATGTCTTGAGAGTTGCTTCTAATTGTGAAGAGAAAGTGCGCCAACATGTATTGGAAAATTCTATGAGATTGGGTGTTAATGATTACTTTAAGGAAGTTTTTATTCCATATGAAGAGCTAAGTGAAGTAGAGTTGAAATCTAAGAAAATTGCTACACGAAGGAAATGCTTTCCTGGTTATGTCTTTTTATACGTGAATTTATGCGATGAAGTATTGAATTTTATCAATAATATACCAAAATCTCTTAAGGTTTATGGATTTTTGAAAAACGGTAATATTCCAAAGGTGATTTTGGATGATGAGATTCACTCAATGTGTAATGCACTTTATAATGCTCAAGAGACAAAGAAGTTAGGTTATGGTTATGAAAAAGGTGAAAAAGTGAAAATTAATGATGGTCTTTTTCAAAATTTTACTGGTAAGGTAAATATGGTAAATGATGAGAAAAAAATTATTAATGTGGAAGTATCGATTTTAGGTAAGCCGACAATAATAGAGCTTGATCTGGCTCAAGTAGAGAAAATAGAGGATTAATTATGAGTGTTATAGTTGCTAAGATTAGCTTACTTATGGAAGCTGGGAAAGCAGTTCCAGGACCGAAAATTGCTTCAGTACTTGGTCCACGTGGTATACCTGTTCCTAAGTTTTGTGAAGCTTTTAATAAAGTTACTAGTGCTGCTAACGCTAATTATAAAGTGGGCGATTTAGTAACAGTGCGAATTTCCATAAAGGATGATCGCTCTCATGATTTTACTGTCAGCGGTCCGCCTGTGGCTTATTTACTTAAGCAGGAGGCTAAATTAAGTAAAAGTTCTGGTAATCCTGGTAAAGAATTAGTGGCTAAATTACCTATGTCTGCTATAATTAAAGTAGCAAAGTGCAAGATGGTTGATATGAAAGTGGATAATGAAGATTCAGCAGTGAAAATGGTTGTAGGCACTGCAAAATCTATGGGTATAGAAGTTGTGGAAGGTTAGGTAAATGAATACATATAATGATAATCCTAAGCAGTGTTTGAGGAAGATTGTTGAGTCTGCTTCAGCAAAATTTAATGAATCAGTTGATATTGCGGTCAATTTAGGCGTAGATTCACGTAAATCTGAAGAGCAGGTGCGTGGTACAGTAGTTTTGCCTAAAGGTATCGGGAAGAATATTAAAGTAGCTGTTTTCGCTCAAGATAAACATTTATTAGAAGCTGAAAAAGCTGGTGCTGATATTGCAGGAGGAGAGGATTTAGTTGAAGAAATAAAAAAAGGTAGAAAGTTAGATGTTGATTGGTGCATTACTACTCCTGATTTTATGGCAAAAATCACTCCTATTGCAAAAGTATTGGGTGCTAAAGGGCTGATGCCTAACCCTAAATTTGGTACTGTGACTTCTAACATTGCAGAAGCTATTGAAACCATTAAGTCTGGTCAGGTAAAATTTAGAACAGATAAAAATGGTGTTATTCATGGTAAATTAGGAAATATTAAATTTGATATTGATGACTTGCTAGAAAATTTAAAAGCCTTTCTTAAAGTAATTAAAGATAATAAACCTATTTCTGCGAAAGGGATTTACTTTAAGGGTGTTTTTTTAAATTCAACTATGGGTAAAGCTTATAAGATAGGCAAAGTGGAAGATATAATTTAAGGGAGTGATACCGTGAAGCGTAAAGATAAGGATGAATTTATACAGGGCACAATAAACGTATTTGTAAATAATGATTTCTTGATATTAGTAAATTTGAAATCTATAAATGCTAATGATTCATTAACTCTGAGGAATAGTCTGAAGTCTATAGCAGGTGGGGTATTAGTAGTTAAAAACACTCTAGCGCGCTTGGCTTTGGAGAGGACTGGTAAATTCTCTTGTTTATCAGGCAAATTTTCCGGTCCTGTTGCTATTATATACTCTAGTGGCATAGTAGAAGCTGCAAAATTAATAGTTGATTTTACTAATGCTAACAAGGAAAAAATGTCTGTGATTTGCGCAGCTCATTTAAATGAATTGTTAACAGTGGAAGATGTTAATAAACTGGCTAAGTTGCCTTCTCTGGATGAATTGCGTGTTAAAATTATGCGTTTAATATCTTATGATATTCCTGCTCGGTTAGCGTTGTCTATTAATTCATCTTCTATGAGGCTTATGAGAGTTTTGGATTATTATAGTTCTAAAAAATAAATTTGTTGTTAAGTAAGGTGGTAATTATGAGTAATGTAACAAGTGATTTGGTTGATAAAATATTATCTTTAAACCTATTAGAGGCTTCTGAACTTGTAAAAGTTTTAGAAGAGAAAATAGGGTTGCCTGCTGGTTCTTTTCTTGGTGGAGCTGTTGGTGCTGGGGCGTCTATTGGTGATAATGCTGCTGCTCCTGCTGCTCAAGAAAAAGCTGAGTATAAAGTTGTGATTAAAGAAATTGATGCGAGTAAAAAAATAGGAGTTATTAAAGCTGTGAGAGAGGTTAATTCTACATTGGGTTTAAAAGAAGCAAAAGAGTTGGTTGAATCTTTACCTAAAGATTTGACCGCTAATGTTCCTAAAGACGAAGCAGAAAAAATCAAGCGAAAACTTATTGAAGCAGGAGCAACTAAAGTGGAGCTTGAATAATATTTAATGTATTAATTTTATATTGATATAGCTCTTTTAATTAGTTTGGGGTATTTTAATGGTTGATTCTTCTTATATGTACGCTTCTGGTGCTTTTGTTCCTAGAGTTTCTTATTCTAGGTCGATTGATTTAAAAGATTCTTTATTGGATTTGGTTAAGGTTCAAAAAGAATCATATGATTCTTTTGCTCCTAAGAATAAGGGTAATGAAAGACTTGAAGTTATCTTTCATACAATCTTTCCAATAAATGATCCTTTGCGTAGGGCTACTATTGAGTTTATAAGTTGTAGGGTAGATGATCCTAAGTATGATGAATCTGAGTGTATAAAGCGTGGTGTAACTTTTTCTGCTCAGGTTATTGCTTCTATACGTCTTGTTGTTATGCAGGATGGTATTTCTCTTGATGAATATAAATCGATTAAAGAGAGTGGAGATCATTCTAAACTTGCAACCGTTGTAAAATCTATAGAAGAGCAGAAAGTCCACTTTTGTGGGTTGCCTATGATGACTGATAAGGGCACTTTCATCATTAATGGTGTGGAAAAAGTTATCGTCTCACAAATGCATAGGTCTCCTGGTGTGTTTTTTGATAGCGATAAGGGAAAAACTTACAATTCTGGTAAATTGATCTATTCTGCTAGAATTATTCCTTATAGGGGTTCTTGGCTTGATATTGAATTTGATGTTAAAGACCATTTGTATTTTCGTGTTGATAGAAAAAGAAAATTGCCAATTTCAGTTTTATTAAAGGCGTTGGGTCTATCAAATAATGATATACTCGATAGATTTTATGAGAAAATAAAGTATGTAAAACATAAAGATGGTTGGAAAGTGCCTTTTGTTCCTGATAAATTTAAAGGAGTGAGGCTGCCTTTCGACTTAATGGATATTGAAGGTAATGTGCTGCTTAAAGCTAACGTTCGTATTACCTCAAGACTAGCTAAAAAGCTATATGATAATGAATTGAAAGAGTATCTGGTTCCTTTTAATTCTATATGTGGTTTATTCCTCGCAGAAGATTTAATGGATAGTGCTAGCTCTACGAAAATTTTATCTGCTGGTGAATCCATAAAGCTGGAAGACATAAAGAAGCTTGAGTTATTATCTGTAGATGAAATATCAGTGTTGAACATAGATAATTTGTTTGTTGGACCTTATATATTAAATACGCTTTTCTTAGATGAAAACATGTCTTATCAGGATGCACTATATGAAATATATAGAGTTTTGCGTCCTGGTGAAGTTCCTGTTTTAGAGATAGTAGAAGAGTTTTTCCGTAATCTTTTCTTCAGTCCGGAATATTATGATTTGTCTAACATTGGTAGGTTGAAGCTTAACTCTTACCTTGGATTAAATTATGATGAGGATTTAACTGTTTTAACGCATGAAGATATTATTGAAATTGTGAAAAAAATAGTATTGTTACGTGACGGTCAAGGATCTGTAGATGATATTGATCATTTAGGAAGCAGAAGAGTAAGATCAGTTGGAGAGTTTATAGAAAATCAATTTAGAACTGGGTTGTTGAAATTGGAACGCGCAATAGTTGATTCTATGTCCACTTCTAGTTTAGATAAAGTTTCTCCATCTGATTTTATTAATCCAAAAGTGTTAACTAATGTCTTAAGAGATTTCTTCAATTCTTCTCAATTATCTCAATTTATGGATCAGACTAATCCATTGTCTGAAATAACACATAAAAGAAGGTTATCCGCGTTAGGTCCTGGCGGTTTAACAAGAGAACGGGCAGGATTTGAGGTGCGTGATGTTCATCCAACTCATTATGGAAGAATTTGCCCTATTGAGACTCCTGAAGGGCAAAATATAGGGTTAATCAACAGCTTAGCTGTATACGCGCGTATTAATAAATATGGTTTCATTGAAAGCCCTTATAGAAAAGTAGTCAATAGGGTTGTTACTGATCAAATTGAGTATCTTTCTGCTATAGACGAAGGCTCACATCATATAGCTGACACTAGCGTAAAGCTTGATGAAAATAATTGCTTTATTGATGACATGCTATACTGTAGATATGCTGGTAGCTTCGTCATGGTAAGTAGCGACCAAGTTAGTTACATTGACGTATCTCCTAAGCAGGTAATATCAGTTGCAGCTTCCTTGATTCCATTTTTAGAAAATGATGATGCTAATAGAGCATTAATGGGCTCAAATATGCAACGTCAGGCCGTACCTTTATTGAAGCCTACCGCTCCTCTGGTTGCTACTGGTATGGAGTCTTTTGTAGCTTCTGGCTCTGGTGCTGTAGTTTTAGCAAAACGCGATGGCATAGTTGATAGTTCTGATAGTAACTCTATAGTTATACGTGCTTTTGATAAAGAGAGGGTTAACTACTTGGACGTAGATATTTATCATCTAAGGAAATTTCAGCGTTCTAACCATAATACTTGTATTAATCAAAGACCGCTAGTGTGCGTAGGTGATTATGTTAAAAAGGGTGATGTAATAGCTGATGGTCCTGCAATTAACAGTGGTGAGTTGGCGCTTGGTAAAAATTTGCTAGTCGCTTTTATGTCTTGGCAAGGTTATAATTTTGAAGACTCTATTATTATTTCTAGTGAAGTTGTTAAAAAAGATCTCTTTACTTCTATTCATATAGAAGAATTTGACTGTGTTGTACATGATACCCCTTTAGGATCAGAAAAAATAACTCGTGCTATACCTGGTGTTAATGAAGAAAATCTATATCACTTGGATGATAGTGGTATAGTGAAAATTGGTACAAGAGTTGGTCCAGGCTATATTCTGGTAGGTAAAGTTACACCTAAACCTTCTCTTTCATTGCCTCCTGAAACGAAGTTATTAATGACAATTTTTGGTGAAAAGTCATTCGATTGTGCGGATTCCTCTTTATATACATCTCCAGATGTTGAAGGGACAGTAATTGATGTACAAGTCTTTACACGTAGGGGGGTTGAAGAAAATGAAAGGGCATTACTCATCAAACAAAAAGAGATAAATGACTTTGAGGAAGAACGAGATTATATAATCAATGTTACTAGTGAATATTTCTATGATGAACTGAAGAAACTTCTTATTAATTCTGGTTCTCAAGATCGAGAAAAATTTGACTCTATTGAACGTGAGCAATGGTGGGGTGTAGGATTAAAAAACCAATCCATTTCTGAGCAAGTTAAGAGCTTAAAAAAAGATTTTGATGAAAAAGTATCACATGCAATAGCACAGTTTAAGCGAAAAGTAGAAAAATTACATGAAGGTTATGACCTGCCTCAAGGTGTGTCGATGTCAGTAAAAGTTTTCATTGCTGTGAAACATAGTCTGCAACCGGGGGATAAAATGGCTGGTAGACATGGAAATAAAGGTGTGATTTCTCGAGTTGTGCCAGTGGAAGATATGCCTTATTTGGAAGATGGTACTCCTGTTGATATTATTCTTAACCCTCTTGGTGTTCCTTCACGAATGAATGTAGGGCAAATACTGGAAACGCATGTAGGTTGGGCTTGTAGAAAATTAGGGGAAAAGGTAAGTAATATTCTCGATGAGATCAATAAGATCAAAAGTGCTTTTTGCAAGGGAATTAGGTCCCTTAACGATGATAATTTTACACAATTTGCAGTAGCATACCTTGATAATAAAAAAATTGAAAATATTGACGATGATGAAATAACGGCTTCTGTTTTAAATACACCTAATAAGAATGCACTAAATGACGAGTTGAATGAGTTAGTAGAGAACTATTTGAACTCTTGTAAAAGTTCATACAGCAATTTACGTAACTTCCTGATTGAGGTTTATAGCTATGGCAGTAACGTATCTATCTGTAGTGATATTCGTAATATTAGTGATAATAATCTCATTGAATTTGCACGCAAATTACGTGATGGCGTTCCTGTTGCTGCACCTGTATTTGAGGGTCCAAAAGATGAACAAATAGCAAAATTATTTGAACTTGCTGGTTTAGATAACTCTGGACAAGCTGTATTATATGACGGTTGCAGTGGTGAAAAATTCGACCGCAAGGTTACAGTTGGTTACATGTACATGCTTAAGTTGCACCACTTGGTTGATGGTAAAATTCATGCGCGTTCAGTAGGGCCTTATAGTTTGGTTACTCAACAACCTCTTGGAGGAAAATCTCATTTTGGTGGTCAGCGTTTTGGTGAAATGGAATGTTGGGCATTACAAGCCTATGGTGCTGCTTATACTTTGCAGGAAATGTTAACTGTGAAGTCTGATGATATTAATGGTAGAGTTAAGATTTATGAATCGATAATAAAAGGTGACAGTAATTTTGAATGTGGAATTCCTGAATCCTTTAATGTGATGATAAAAGAACTACGTTCTTTATGTTTAAATGTAGATTTAAAGCAAAATGATGTAGTGATTGAAGATATATCTCACACTAACATTGCACAACCTTTTAATGAGGTTAGCATATCGATTGCTAGCCCTGAAAGTATTAAGCGTATATCTTGTGGTGAGATAGAAGATGTTTCAACTGCAAATTATCGTACGTTCAAAGTTGAGAAAGGTGGATTATTTTGCCCTAAGGTTTTTGGCCCTGTCAATGACGATGAATGTTTATGTGGAAAATACAAAAAAAGAAGACACAGAGGTCGCATATGCGAAAAATGCGGAGTAGAAGTTACATCTTCTAAAGTAAGAAGAGAAAGGATGGGTCATATAGAGCTTGCATCTCCTGTTGCTCATATATGGTTTTTGAAATCGCTTCCTTCAAGAATTGGAGCATTATTGGATATGTCTCTCAGAGATATTGAGAATATTTTATATAGCGATAATTATATCGTAATAGATCCTCTTGTTTCGCCTTTTGAAAAAGGTGAGATTATTAGTGAAAAAGCTTATAATGAAGCTAGAGATAGCTATGGGATCGATAGTTTTGTAGCTATGCAAGGTGTTGAAGCTATAAGAGAGTTGCTAACGCGCCTTGATTTACATGAAATTAGGAAGGATTTAAGACTAGAATTAGAATCTGTTGCTTCTGAGATAAGAAGAAAGAAAATTATAAAGAGATTGCGTATTGTTGAAAACTTCATTAAATCTGGAAATAGGCCTGAGTGGATGATACTTACAACTATACCTATTTTACCACCTGATTTGCGTCCTTTGGTATCGCTTGAGAGTGGTCGTCCTGCAGTTTCTGACCTGAATCATCATTATAGGACTATTATTAATAGAAATAACAGGTTGAGGAAATTGTTGAGCTTAAATCCTCCTGAGATTATGATTCGTAATGAAAAAAGGATGTTACAAGAAGCAGTTGATTCTCTTTTTGATAATAGTCGTCGTAATACTTTGGTAAATAAAGCTGGTGCTGTTGGATATAAAAAGTCCATTAGTGATATGTTAAAAGGAAAACAGGGTCGTTTTCGCCAGAACCTCTTAGGAAAAAGGGTAGACTACTCTGGACGTTCTGTGATAGTTGTTGGTCCAACTTTGAAACTAAATCAGTGTGGATTACCAAAAAGAATGGCTCTTGAACTATTCAAACCTTTTGTTTACTCAAAGCTTAAGATGTATGGTATGGCTCCAACTATTAGGTTTGCTAGTAAGTTGATAAGAGCAGAAAAACCAGAAGTTTGGGATATGCTTGAAGAGGTAATAGAAGAGCATCCTGTTTTGTTGAATAGAGCGCCTACGCTACATAGACTTGGTATTCAGGCTTTTGAGCCAATCCTTATTGAAGGCAAAGCAATACAGCTTCATCCGCTTGTCTGTACGGCGTTTAATGCTGATTTTGATGGTGATCAAATGGCAGTGCATGTGCCAATTTCATTGGAAGCTCAGCTTGAAGCTAGGGTGTTGATGATGTCCACTAATAACGTTTTAAGTCCTTCTAATGGCAGACCGATTATAGTTCCTAGTAAAGATATAGTACTTGGTATATATTATCTGACTTTACAAGAACCTAAGGAAGATAATTTACCATCTTTTGGTGCTTTTTGTGAAGTTGAGCATTCCTTGAGTGATGGTACTTTGCATATTCATTCTGGTATAAAGTATAGGATGGAGTATATTAATAGCAGCGGTGAAACTCACTATAAAACTGTTTGTACAACTCCTGGCCGTTTAATATTATGGCAAATTTTTCCTAAGCATGAGAATCTAGGCTTCGATCTAATAAATCAGATATTAACAGTCAAGGAAATAACTGGTATAGTTGATTTGGTATATCGTAACTGTGGTCAAAGTGCTACAGTGGCATTTTCTGATAAATTAATGGTACTTGGCTTTGAGTATGCCACATTTTCTGGTGTCTCTTTTGGTCGTTGTGATATGGTTATACCTGAAACTAAAGCTACACATGTTGATCACGCGAGGGGTGAAATTAAGAAATTCTCTATGCAATATCAAGATGGGCTAATAACTAGAAGTGAGAGGTATAACAAGGTTATAGATGAATGGTCTAAGTGTACGGATATGATAGCTAATGATATGTTAAAAGCAATATCTATATATGATGGAAATAGTAAGTACAACTCAGTGTATATGATGGTTAACTCTGGTGCAAGGGGTTCTACTTCACAGATGAAACAGCTAGCAGGAATGCGAGGGCTCATGACCAAACCTTCTGGTGAGATTATAGAAACACCTATAATTTCTAATTTCCGTGAAGGATTGAACGTATTTGAATACTTTAATTCTACTCACGGTGCGCGTAAAGGTTTAGCTGACACTGCACTTAAAACTGCAAACTCTGGATACTTAACTCGTCGTTTAGTTGATGTATCTCAAAATTGCATAGTTACAAAGCATGACTGTAAAACAAAAAATGGTCTTGTTGTGAGAGCTACAGTTGAAGGAAGTACTATAGTTGCATCTCTAGAGAGTGTTGTGCTGGGTAGAACAGCTGCAAATGATATATATAACCCAGTGACAAAAGAACTATTAGTAAAAGCAGGGGAATTAATTGATGAGGATAAAGTAAAGCAAATCAGCATTGCAGGTCTTGATGTTGTAAAAATTAGATCGCCTTTAACTTGTGAAATAAGTCCTGGTGTATGTTCTTTATGTTATGGAAGAGACCTTGCAACTGGTAAAATTGTTTCAATAGGTGAAGCAGTTGGTGTTATAGCTGCTCAATCTGTTGGAGAGCCAGGTACTCAGTTAACGATGCGTACTTTTCATATAGGTGGAGTAATGACTAGAGGCGTTGAATCCTCGAATATTATAGCTTCTATTAATGCTAAAATAAAGTTAAACAATAGTAATATAATTATAGATAGAAACGGAAATAAAATTGTGATAAGCCGTTCCTGTGAAGTCGTGTTGATTGATAGCCTTGGTAGTGAGAAGTTGAAGCACAGTGTACCTTACGGCGCTAAGCTTTATGTAGATGAGAGTGGGTCAGTAAAAATTGGCGATAAAGTTGCGGAATGGGATCCTTATACATTGCCTATTATCACGGAGAAGACTGGTACAGTGTCTTATCAGGACTTAAAAGATGGAATTTCGATCACTGAAGTGATGGATGAATCTACAGGAATATCAAGCAAAGTAGTAAAAGACTGGAAATTGCATTCTGGTGGAGCTAATTTACGTCCTCGTATTGTGCTGCTTGACGATAATGGTAAAGTAATGACACTCGCAAGTGGCGTTGAAGCATGTTATTTTATACCAATCGGTGCAGTGCTCAATGTACAAGATGGCCAGAAGGTTCATGCAGGTGATGTTATTACAAGAACACCAAGAGAGTCAGTTAAAACTCGTGATATTACTGGTGGTTTACCGAGGGTTATAGAGTTATTTGAAGCACGTCGTCCTAAAGAGCATGCTATTGTTAGTGAGATAGATGGCTATGTAGCATTTTCTGAAAAAGACCGTAGAGGAAAACGCAGTATATTAATTAAACCTGTAGATGAACAAATTTCTCCAGTTGAATATTTGGTATCAAGAAGTAAGCATGTAATAGTCAATGGAGGTGATTTTGTACGTAAAGGTGATCTATTGATGGATGGTGACCCTGATCTCCATGATATTTTACGTGTGCTTGGGTTAGAAGCTTTAGCGCACTATATGATTTCTGAAATACAGCAAGTTTATAGATTGCAGGGTGTTCGTACAGACAATAAGCATTTAGAGGTGATCTTAAAACAAATGCTACAAAAAGTGGAAATTACTGATCCTGGTGATACTATGTACTTGGTTGGCGAAAGCATTGACAAGCTGGAAGTTGATAGGGAAAATGATGCTATGAGTAACTCTGGCAAACGGCCTACTCATTATCTTCCTATTCTGCAGGGGATTACTAGGGCAAGTCTTGAAACTAGCTCCTTTATTTCTGCTGCCTCTTTCCAAGAGACAACAAAAGTACTTACAGAAGCAGCATTCTGCGGGAAGAGTGATCCTTTAAGTGGATTAAAAGAAAATGTTATAGTAGGAAGATTAATTCCTGCTGGTACAGGTTTGATTATGAATAAGATCAGAGCACTTTCACTTTGTGATAATGTGGATAAATATGAAAAATATTTTGATATTGAAACTTATGACGAGGAATGGTTGATGGATAATGGTTGTCATTTACACTCTGGTGAGGAAGAGAGCGTAGTAGCATACGATCAGTCGAATTGAGTACAGCTAGTGTGTCTCTTGACCAAAAAAGCCAATAATATTTTCTTTCACTTCTGTGCTATCTGTCATGTTATTTACTCTCACACGAAATTCAGATGAGCCTTGAAGCCCGCTACTGTACCAACCTATGTGTTTGCGGGCCATCTTTATTCCTGTGTCATTTCCATAGTACTCAAGAATATTGTCGTAATGCTCGAGTATGATGCTTAATCTCTCTGAAGCTGTTGGCTCAGAAGTTTCACTTCCACTGAGAAAGTTCATTGCTTGATTAATCAGCCAAGGTTTACCGTAGGCACCACGACCTATCATCACTCCGTCTGCTCCAGATTCTTTGAGAGCATTCTGAATATCATTTAAATTTTTAATATCACCATTTACTATAACTGGAATTTTCACTTGCTCTTTAACATTTCTAACGAATTTCCAATCTGCTTGACCATTATAAAGCTGCGCTCTTGTTCTTCCATGCACAGTGATCATTTTTGCTCCTAAGTCTTCGGCAATTTTCGCAAGTCTCGGGGCATTGCGATTTTCATCGTTCCATCCAGTGCGCATTTTCACCGTAACTGGCATATTCACTGCTTTGACCACAGCTTCAATTATCTCAGCGGCTTTTTTCTCATCACGCATTAGCGCTGATCCTGCATAACCGTTTACAACTTTTTTAACAGGGCAACCAAAGTTTATGTCTATAATTTTTGCTCCCATGTCCTCGTTTAATTTTGCAGCCTCCGCCATAACATCTGGCTCACACCCAGCAAGCTGCACAGCAGTTAATGCATCGACTTTTGCTTTTTGCAAACTCTGGCGAGTTTGCATAATCATAGCTCTGCTTGCAATCATCTCTGAAACTAACAAACTTGCACCAAGTCTCTTCACAATACTTCTAAACGGATAATCAGTCACTCCAGACATTGGAGCTAAAATAACTGGAGAATCAATTGTCAAATTTCCTACTTGTAGGGACATATATTCTATGTGTTCAAACCTAGCGCATTTACACATACTGTTACAACACTTTGTATAGCCGAACTTACTTTTTCCATAAGAGAAGGCTCTACCTCTACTATCTCAGCTCTCTCATAATGACCAGGTGCCAAGTATACCGTTTCTTGTTCTTTATTTCCCCATAGCTCGTTGTTCTGCTGATAACCTTCATTTATCATTCCCGCATTTGGCAGAAACAATGTATTTACATCATTACCATTATTTTTATAGTAGACGTCAATTTCAATATTAGCCAGCGAAGCTAAGATAGAAATTTCTTCTATGAAAACATGGTAACTTTGGCTGCTGATTGCCTCTAGATAAGATCTATAAATGGATTTGCCATTGAGAAAAGAATTTGCTGCAGTATCACTATTATAATTTCTATCATATTTTCTTTCACTAATATTGAGATTACTAGCACTAATGCTTCTTAAATCACCTATAACTTCATTTTCTTTTAATGTCGTAAGACAACATAACTTTTTTATTAATTTATTAGTCTTTTTTTTGATCTTCTCTACCCGTCTGTTTGTATGCTGAACCAAATCTTTTATTGAGTCTGACATACCAATCAAATGATTTGGATTTTCTAAGAATGCACCAAAAACTTTCTGCATCTGTCCCTTCAATAACTCAGGCACCCTTGGATTATTCAAAGAGTTAAATTGACTTAAAAATTTGTGCCATTCCATTCTCATATCTTGTGCTTTTTCAGTTTTATATTGACCAGAGCTATTATCACCAAATACCGCATGGAAAAAGCAGTTGCCATCACCTGTAGTATTATATTGAACAATTTTTGTTTGCTTACTTTCTACTGAATCTAAACTTACTCCGCTATCTTTACGACTTATATTTCCTGGACCACCTAATACAGGGCTTGGTGTGCCAGCCCTGCTTTGTTCATCCTTTTTCAACGCTTTTGCAAATTCTTTTCTCTTCTCTATTAATTGCTCTGAACTAAGTTCATATTTTAGCTGATCATCAATTTCATCAAACGATTTGCCTGCTTTCAGCATATCTGTAATTTTCTTAGCATTCTCTAAGGCAAATATTCCACAATTATACTTATCATCTTGTTGTTTAGCTTTTGAGTTTCTAATACTACTATTGTCTATTCCTAGAGTTTTCTGTAGCGCACTTGATACCTCTTCTGGTAATGGTTCACCAAATGAATCGCAATAGCAAGCTCTAAACTTTTCACTCTTTTCGTCGTAAGAAACACCCAGTGTTACCCAATGATTTCCATTTAAATTAAGGATTGAAGTGAACACTAAATCACTACCCTCTCGTTCTACTTTATTGTTATATTCTTTTAGTTCTTGCTCTAAAGATGATGTAGAGTCAGGACAAGCAAAAATCACACCTTCAGAAGTATCTTTTAAGCCTTTTTTATTTTTGTGTGCTATCCACCCATATTTGCTTTTTACAATATCTCTAATATCAGTAGTAGTTAATTTGTAATTATAATTCTTTTCTTTCTCTGTTTGATGTAAAAAAGAATTATTATCTATAGCTATTTCCGATGTAATAACACCACTATCCCTATCAGGAGTTTTCGGTCTTGCTTGCTTTTCTGGAGTCTTGCCTTGCAAATCTTGTAGTTCTGTATCTTTTTCTTCACTCTTTTCCCCCTTTGAAGCTCTTTTTCCATTAATATAGTTCTTCGCTAAGTAAAATAAAGGTTCAACAACCATTTTGTATGCTACTGTAAGAATTATTCCCATTAAAACCCAAACTACGGGGTTAGAGATGAGCATAGCAAGTGGAAAGGTCAATAGAGGGGATCCTATTACCGCCCCTAAACAGCCAGCAGCGAATGTGGCTGCTAGGCATACACAAGTAGCGTAGATAACGAATTCCTCACCAGCAAAGTAAGTGCTCTCTTTTTGATTATTTTTTGTAATGCCCAACATACTACACCCTATGAACCCTAAGTTAATTAAATTTTAACAAATTCTAACAAAAAAATCAACCATAATAATTTTAGTAGTATGAGAAAATATTGAATATTAAGAGCTTTTGGAGTACAGTAACAATGTTAGTAATAGCACAATATATGCACGATATAGAATATATACGCAAAAACCCTGAAGGATTTGAAAAGGCAATGAAAAGCAGGGGAATTAGAGAATCTACTGCGGAAGAGATATTAGAAATCGATCACGAGAAAAGATCATTAACCACTAAACTGCAGGATTTGAATAGGCAGCGCAATGAAATCACAGAGGAAATAAAAAAGCTTAAAATGAGCAAGAGCCCCTGTGAAGAGCAAATAGAGTTGTCAAAAAGCATCACAAATGAGATAGAGGCAATCAGCTTAAAAGAACAAGCAGAAAAGGATAAGTTAGTGAATGTTTTATCTAACTTGCCGAATATTCCTGCGCAAGATGTGCCAATAGGCGCAGATGAGAACTCTAATTTAGAGGTGAGAAGATATGGAGGAAAAAGACAGTTTGATTTTGTACCAGAATCTCATTATGAACTCGGAGAAAAATTAGGTTTAATAGACTTCGAACAAGCGGCGAGAATTTCCGGATCAAGATTTACGATATTAAAAGGACAGTTAGCTAAGCTTGGACGAGCGCTAATAAATTTTACGCTTGAAATGCATGTTAATGAATTTGGCTATACTGAGGTGTACCACCCGACTTTGGTGAAAAACGAGGCTATGTATAATGTTGGTCAGCTACCGAAATTTTCTGACGATTCGTATTTAACTACCGACGAATTGAGGTTGGTTCCCACAAGTGAAGTGTTTTTAACAAATTTAGTTGCTGACAAAATAATGGAAGAAAAAGAACTGCCTATTCGCTTTACTGCATATTCGGAGTGCTTTCGTAAAGAAGCAGGCAGCGCAGGGCGAGACACGAGAGGTATGATAAGGCAACACCAATTTGGTAAAGTGGAATTGGTTAGTATCACAACTGAAGACCAATCAAATGATGAACTTGAGCGCATGACGAGTATTGTTGAAGAGATATTAAAAAAACTAGAATTACCGTATAGAGTAATGCTACTCTGTAGTGGTGATATGGGTTTTGCTGCACAAAGGACTTATGACATAGAGGTATGGTTACCTGAGCAAGATAAATATAGAGAAATATCAAGCTGCTCAAATTGTGGTGCATTTCAAGCAAGAAGGATGAACACTAAATACTCTTCAGAAACTGATAAAAAGATGAAAAAATATATTCACACTTTAAACGGCTCAGCTTTAGCTATAGGAAGAACGATTATTGCCATAATGGAGAATTATCAAAATTCTGACGGGTCGATTGCAATACCAAACGTCTTGCAAAAATACATGAGTAATGATACCGTTATGAGCAAGTAATAATTTTGACATATAGAAAAGCGAGGAAATAAAGATGAAGGTTCTGGTTATAGGTTCTGGTGGGCGTGAGCACGCTCTACTTTGGGCTCTAAAAAAATCTCCTATCTTGACTGAGTTATATGTAACTCCTGGTCGCCAGGCCATGGAAAATTTGGGAGTTCTTGTGGATGTAAATATTCAAAATTCAGTGGATGTTACACAATTTTGCAAGAGAGAAAATATAGAGTTGGTTGTTATTGGTCCAGAACAACCAATAATTGATGGGCTTGCTGATGATTTAGTTGCAGAGGGAATAAATGTTTTTGCTCCAAGTCAAGCAACTGCAAAACTTGAGGGATCGAAGTCTTTCACCAAGGGACTGTGTAAACGATATGGTATACCAACTGCCAAGTACGAGTGTTTTGTTGATGAAGGGTTAGCTAAAGATTTTGTACGTAGCAATAAAATAAAGTTTCCACTTGTAGTGAAAGCAAATGGAATTGCAGCAGGAAAAGGGGTGGTTATATGTAATACAGAAAGCGAAGCTTTTTCAGCAATAAATTCAATGCTAGTGGAGAAAAAATTTGGTGAATCAGGTGAAGAAATAATCATAGAAGAGTTTTTAGTTGGAGAAGAAGTAAGTTTTTTTGCTCTTATTGATGGGTTGAAAGTAGTAACTCTTGGGTGTGCAAAAGATTATAAGAGAGTTGATGAAAGTAATGAAAGCCAAAATACTGGAGGTATGGGGTCGTACTCATCACCTTCAATTATAAGTAAGGACATGGAGCAAAAAATTATCCAAAAAATAATATACCCTACAGCTCAAGCATTGGTTAACATGGGTACGTCTTATAAAGGAGTACTCTTTGCTGGTTTAATGATTTGCAAAGATAGCCCAAAACTTCTCGAGTATAACGTTAGATTCGGTGATCCAGAAACGCAATCTATATTACCTAGATTTGATTCAAATTGCGATTTGTTAAAATTGATGTTGTCAGTTGCAGAAGGAAAGTTAAATGTCAAAATGGTGGAACTTAACAACAAATCTACAGTTTGTGTAGTTGTTGCAAGTAAAGGCTATCCGGGTGATTATCAAAAGGGAGAAGTAATTAAAGGATTAGATAAGATTGAAAGCATTCCTGGTGTGTTGGTGTTTCATGCTGGTACTAAATTCGATGAAAGTGGTAACTTAGTTTCCGATGGCGGAAGAGTGCTAAATATAGTAGCAGAAGGGAGCACTATAGAGGAAGCCAAAAGTAAGGTGTACTCAGCATTAAATTTTTTAGAATGGCCAGGGGGCTTCTTCAGATACGATATCGGTAGTTAATGTTAGCTGTCGGTTAGCAGGTGGTTCACAGAAACGAAAAACTTCCTTGACAAACTCCGCCAGCCCCCTTATCATGAAACTGAAGCTATTGTATTTGCTTTCGCCAATCTGCAGATTAAAAGGTAAGGATTACTTAATATATCGGCGTCTTATGTTCAATTTTTTGCAGTATATAGATACTGTATGTCTTTACAAAACTTCATCTACAT
>NZ_JAPQLK010000114.1:0-3251 GCF_028981785.1 Wolbachia endosymbiont of Drosophila leontia | reverse complement strand
AAAATTGCGAACGTAAACTCAACACCAGCTTGCAAATGATTGTCCTTTCCTTCATTTCTCTCCTATTACGAAGATTTTAAACAGGTTCTAACGGTTGTTGCCAAAAACTATACAAGAAGTCTTTTAAGATCGATCACTTATCTTCAAAGCTTGAATAAAAGCATTCTGTGGAATATTTACGTTCCCTATAGAATGTAACCTTTTTTTACCCTTCTTTTGCTTTTCAAGTAGTTTCATTCTTCGCGTTACATCTCCACCATAGAGTTTAGCTGTTACATCTTTTCTGTATGGGTTAATCGTTTCTCTGGCAATAATTTTTCCGCCCACTGCCGCTTGAATCGCGATTTTGTATTGCTGACGTGGTATTAGATCCTTCAAGCGTGCGCATATTTCACGCCCTCTTTTTTCTGCCCTACTTTTGTGAACGATACAAGCCAGTGCATCTACGGGCTCTCCATTAATTAAAAAGCTTAATTTATCTATTTGGCTTACCAGATAGCTGGAAATTTCCCAATCCAAACTTGCATATCCTTTGGAAATTGATTTTAATCGATCATAAAAGTCAAAAACAACTTCAGACAGTGGTAATTTATATCTTAACAATGCTGTTGTTGTGTTACCAATGTAAGATAAATCCTCCTGTTCTCCCCTCCTTTCTTCACATAGAGATAGAATCTCTCCCAAGTATTGGTCAGGGACCATTATGGTTGCGGTAATCCATGGTTCTTCCACAATTTCAATTTTCGTTGGATCTGGCATATCACTTGGGTTATGAATATTCAAAATTTCACCACTTCGTGTTGTAACCCTATATATAACACTCGGTGCAGTTGCTGTTAGGTCTAAATCAAATTCTCTCTCGAGCCTTTCTTGAATAACTTCAAGATGCAACATTCCCAAAAAACCACAACGAAATCCATAGCCTAGTGCATTTGAAGTTTCAGCTTCGAAGGTAAAACTTGCATCATTTAAATGTAACTTCTCTAGAGCTTCCCTTAGATATTTAAAATCATCCGTTTTGTGAGGGAAAATGCTACAAAATACCACAGGATGCACTTCTTTAAATCCAGGAAGTGCTTCACTACAAGGTCTCTTTTCCTCAGTGATAGTGTCTCCTACCTTGCAGTCTGCTACTTCCTTCATTGAAGCAGTTATAAAACCAACTTCACCCGCTGAAAGCTCACTCGTCATAACTTTTTTAGGGGTGAAAATACCGATATTATCTATCTGATATGTAGCATTATTAGACATCATAACAATTTTCATGCCTTTTTTTAGCACTCCATTTTTAACTCGCACTAAAATTACTACTCCTAAGTAAGTGTCATACCAACTATCAACCAAAATTGCTTGCAATGGAGCATTTACATCACCTTGAGGAGCTGGAAGTTTTGCTACTATTGCTTCCAGTACATCTTTTATTCCAAGTCCAGTTTTTGCTGATATTAAAACCGACTCACTTGCATCAATACCGATTATTTCCTCAACCTGGAGTTTTACCCCTTCTGGATCTGCAGCAGGAAGATCAACTTTATTGAGCACAACTATTATTTCATGGTTGTTGTCAATAGCTTTATATACATTTGCAAGGGTTTGTGCTTCAACGCCCTGGCTACTATCCACCACTAAAAGTGAACCTTCACATGCGGCTAAGCTTCGACTTACCTCGTAAGAAAAGTCAACGTGACCTGGGGTGTCCATGAGATTTAGGCAATATTGATTACCGTCGTTTGCCGTATAATTAAGTTTTACCGTCTGTGCTTTAATTGTAATGCCACGTTCACGCTCTATATCCATTGAATCGAGTATTTGATTGATCATTTCTCTTGCTTCAAGGCCGTTACATTCCTCTATTAAACGGTCAGCAAGCGTTGACTTACCGTGGTCTATATGCGCTATTATTGCAAAATTTCTTATGTTGTTCATTTATGGCCCACTATGCTTAATTAGTGAAACTATTTTACATTTTAAGTGTTATCAGGGCAATT
The DNA here is from genome assembly GCF_028981785.1 of Wolbachia endosymbiont of Drosophila leontia. Lineage (NCBI taxonomy): Bacteria > Pseudomonadati > Pseudomonadota > Alphaproteobacteria > Rickettsiales > Anaplasmataceae > Wolbachia > Wolbachia endosymbiont of Drosophila leontia. Next base: position 1,263 of record NZ_JAPQLK010000114.1, on the reverse strand, counting down.
ATTTATGTATATAGGAACTTCTTTCTTCTATAAGAAAATAGCGCATTAGGTTTTTTACGTACGACTATTGATGCGTTCCGCACCCTGACTAACTAATGATTGGTCAAATTTGCTACTCACTTTACTCAAATTTTCATTCCTTTGCTGGCTATTCTGTTTGCATGTTTTTACTGCATTAGCAAGGCTTAGACAACGATCACCAACTTTAATCTTTACATCTTTATTTTTTTCCAAATCTCCATCAGCTGGTCTATCACCCACTATTTTAATACTGCCATCGCCATTAGCACTTAATGTAATGCTACATTTTTTTTCACCTACATACCAATCAAACTTTATTCCATATTGAGCTGTGGTACCTAAATCATAGTACCTTACTCTTTTATCATCTATGTGGCCTTTTATAACTTCTCTCTGACTACCATTTAATATTGAGAAACCAGCAATGTTGTTTTCTGTGAAGAATTTACTATTTAAAAACTCACTTATTTTAATACTCGCGTTTTCATTGTTATTATCTTGTAGTTTAATTATTGCACACAGATCACCATCCTTATACTTTCCAATTGATACTCCATCAATAGTATCGTTTTCTATGTACTTACTAAATTTGGTTTTAGCTTCTTCTTCTAATTTACTGTATTCGTTTTCATTAGCATCGTCAGGATATTTATTTACATCATTACCCTGATTCGTTGCACTTTGTGGCAGTTGCTGCTGTTGCATTTTTTCTCGCACTTCTTTCATTTTTTTCTGAAGTGACATAGCTTGATTGAGTTCGTCTCTTCTACCATCGTTACCATTATCAAGTAGCTTTAAAGCTTCTACCACTATGTTTAAGTTTTTATAAGCTACTTCAATATTATACTTATTACACTTGTCACTCAAAGGCTCATTGTTAGCTAAAGAGTGTTTCAAGCTATCCCAACAATCCTCTTCAATAATAGCATGTTCTATTGTAAGCGATTAATAGATACTCCAAAGCTTTCTGATTATTTCTTCTTTTTGATTATGATCCTTTCCAACTAGCTCCTGACTTTCTTTAATATCTTCAACCAGGTTATTAACATACACAGGCGATTTTACTATCGACCTGCTCCTTATTGATTTATTTAGTTTTTTCTCAATATCTTGAAGTTTTGTCAAAATCATACACTTTCCCTCACGAAATTATCTAACATTATATACATAAACATTAGAACCTGTTTAAAATCTTCGTAATAGGAGAGAAATGAAGGAAAGGACAATCATTTGCAAGCTGGT
>NZ_JAPQLK010000113.1:0-4970 GCF_028981785.1 Wolbachia endosymbiont of Drosophila leontia | reverse complement strand
CTCTTTTTGACTGGCCAGGGCTTTTTTTTAAATGTCTCTTTCCCTTGTTACTCTTGCTTTGTAAATCAAACCTCTCTTTGTCGTAAGGAGCCATGTTACCTCTACCTGGAAATGCATCTGCTGCCGACTTTTTTTCGTTGTGTTTCTTTATCCATTTTCCTAATAAACCACCCTTTATTCCTAAATCCTTTGCTATTTTTGTAATTGTTTGACCTGCCTTTCTTTGTTCATTTGCCAGTTTAACAGCTTCCAATTTGAATTCTGCTGTATATTCTCTTACCATTTCTAATCCTCCAAAATTTTATTTTACCCAAAAAAACTCTTTTCTTTCTCTCCACTTTTTCTGGGTAAGGTCAGTCTTTAGGCACCCAAACAAAGGGAAATGCTGGATAAAAAGAAAATACTTTAAAAAGTATAATAACGATAACTGGCGTTTTATTACAAGTAACAAGATACATCTTATTATACACAGCGATCATGTTATTAAACGACATATCAAAGTGCAAAAAACCAGATCTCCATATGATGGTGATTGGGTTTATTGGGGTAAACGTCTGAGAAAAATACCATATAAGCCATCAAGAGTAATAAAACTATTGAAGTTACAACAAAGTAAATGTGATAATTGTAGACTATGGTTTAAAAGTGATGATACAATAGAAATACATCACAAAGACCGGAATAGACGAAACAATATGATCAAAAACTTGTCTTTGTTACATGGACATTGTCACGATGAATTACACAGGAGGTGTGCATGACAAGCACCAAATTAGAGAGAAGCCGTATGAGGCACAAAGTCTCACGTACGGTTTTGAAGTCGAGTGAGGAGGGGCGACCTTCTTCACTTAGACAACAGTATGCAAGTGAAACTAGTGAAGAGGATCTAAAAAAAGTGGTGGGAAGTGATGTAATTATTGGCAAGGCTTATAATGAGTTGAATCAATATAATTGGAGTGAAGAAGAGCGTTTTACTTATGATCAAAATAAGAAACGTGAGGATGATAATTTATCCTGCATTATGCAAAGTAGAATTGAAGGAAAAATTGAAGTTGCAAAAAACTTACTTAAAGCTGGCATCTCTATTGATATTATCTCCCAGACAACCAGCCTTCCTCAAGCTAAAATTGAACAACTTCAGGAAGAAATCGCCTAAAAGGCTTGTTGGTTTTTGAATTTATTTCGTGTAACATTGTCACAATGATACCCTTCCTGGCGTATCAAACAACAGAGGTCTAGTGATCAACGAAGAAATTGTAAGAGAGAACTTAAAAAAAGTCATAGAGCAAAAAAGCGGTAAAGATGTGATCGCTCTTGACATAATATCCTCAATCATTATTAAAGGCGGGGACATTGGTTTTGCGCTTGAAGTTGCCGGTGACACGCAAGCAAACGAAGAATTAAGAAAAATTTGTGAACAAACTGTTAAGGCTGTACCAGGGGTAGAGAAGGTAACCGTGGTTGCTACTTGTCAAAAACAAACTGGGCAACAAAAAGCTAAATTACATATCGAAGGAGTGAAAAATATAATCGTTGTGGCCTCTGGTAAAGGCGGTGTGGGCAAGTCCACAGTTGCGCTAAATCTTGCTCTCTCATTAGCAAAGTTGAAACATAAAGTTGCGCTGGTTGATGCAGATATATATGGTCCTTCAGTTCCTAAAATGCTTGGCACTGAAAAATTAAAGCCAGAAATACAGGGTGGAAAAGCAATACCTATAGAAAGGTATGGACTACATACTATTTCAATCGGCTATTTTGTTGACAAGGATCGTGCAGCAATATGGCGCGGACCTATGATCACAAAAGCACTTTATAATCTGCTAATGGGAACAAGGTGGTCTGATATAGAATATTTGATAGTTGATACACCACCTGGAACTGGCGATATGCATTTAAGTCTTATGGAAAATTTTAACTTAACCGGAGCGATAATAGTTTCAACTCCACAGGAGCTCTCTTTAATCGATGCTCGCAAAATTTATGATATGCTTAAAAAGCTCAGCGTACCGGTTATTGGCATTGTAGAAAATATGAGTTATTTCATTCAAAATAACTCAAAAATATACATATTTGGAAAAGACGGTGCAAAAAGAATGTCCGAAGAGCTAGGAATCAAACTCCTAGGCAGAATTCCTCTAGATCCACAAATATGCCATGCTTCTGATTGCGGAAATCCTTTAATGTTAAGTGAAGACTTAGCAGGGATTTATGAAGGTATTGCTAAAGATGTTAGGTCTTTGTCTATAAAGCTTGTTTAAACTATTTTCAAAATAGATAAAATATAATTTTACAATTAGCGTGAATAAAACGAATCAGGTGGTAGCTCCTATTGGCCTCATTAATAACTCTGTAGCTGTAAAAATAGTCTACCACTTAAGAAACAGTAAAACGGCATGAATCTAAAACCTTATTTACGCTTAATTCTTTTAAAGTACTGCAAGCTCCTTCACAATTTGGCACCTTTTGAAAAGAGCTTGGATTATTATACAGTCTAGATCTTATTTGTGGTATATTAAGTAACTTATTTATATTATTGCTATACTTTTGTTCCCTGATTTTTTCTTTTACAAACGGACAGCCTTGAAATAAATCCTGTACTAGGCAACTCTTAGAGGATAATCCATAAGGAGTCTGACCTTTCTTGTTCTGAATAAAACAATCTGCACCATGCTCGAATAATAATCTTATAGCAAATAAAAATTCTGATTGCACAGCATTATGTAAAGGTGTACTACCATCATGATCACGTTCATTAACCATACACTTGACCATGTCATGCGTATAGGACCTATTATTACCGCTTAAAATTTCCTCCATTCGCAGTAGTAGCCTATTATCATTTCCTAAAAACATCCCCTTTTCTAGTTCAGAAGTGAGTCTATGTAACTCATTCTCGCGCTTGTATATCATTTCCTCACGAAATACTGATCTTATGTGTAAGTCTAATATTGGATTATGGCGATAAAATTGACTAAATGTCTTCTCATGCTCAAATCTTCTTGCTCTTTCTTCACACTCCTTACGGTACATACGCTCACTCGATTTACTGATCGAACCTATTAGTAATGTCAAATCTATCTTCTTGTGTGTACAAGACTCTTCTATTGATTTATTGATCGAATCTGTTAGTAATGTCAAATCTATTTTCTTGTGCGTATTAGACTCTTCTATTTCCACAGAACGCGCCATAACAGCACCTGCAATCAGAAGAACTGCAGTAAAAGCGAACGCCACTATTAGTACATAACGCCAAGGAGATGAACTATATGAGAAATAAACTGCTAAAGCACCTGCCAAAGATGCAGCTGTCAATTGAGAGAACCTGACTGATGATTTTTTAGTTTTACTGTACCTTTCGTTTTCTTGAAAACTATCATCTTTATATTCGCTCAGATCTGCTTTTCTTTGTGTGTTCATTTTGATTAACCCTATTCATATTCAATAGGTAGTTTTATGTCACTTTCAACAAAAAGTCTATATTTTTTTATGAATAACTCTAAAACTTATTTAAACTATCCTCAAAACGAATAAAATGTAATTTTAGGTGAATAAAATGAATTACGATGTAATCATTTCAGGTGGTGGGTTACTTGGTCTTATTACTGCCATTGGCCTCAGTTGTGACTCTGTGTCTGTAGCTGTAATTGAAAAAAATAGTCTACCACGTGTAGTAGATGACAACCGAGCATTTGCTATTTCTCAAGGTTCGAAAAAAATATTGGAAAAGTTAGGGATTTGGCAGTTTGTGGAGAGTGAAGCTGAGCCAATACTTGATATATGCATATTAGATGGAGATAGCCCAATTACTGTGCATTACAATCATAAAATGGTTAGCAAAGAGCCAATGGGTTATGTTATTAACAATGCTGCTATATGGAATGCAATCAACAATAATTTTTTGAATAAACTGAATATATACTCTCCACATTCCTATAAAACAATTGCTTGTGATTCAGGATATGTGGAAGTGATTCTTGATAATAACCCGGAATTAATATCATCGCTACTTATCTGCGCTGAAGGCAAAAACTCTAAATTACCAGAGTTATTTTCTATACCGACAGTGAAATTTGACTATAAACAAAGTAGCATGGTATTTAATGTAAAGCATGAACTGCATCACCAAAACTTAGCTGTGGAGCGTTTTTTCCCTGGCGGTCCATTTGCAATTCTACCGATGAAGGGTGGCTATACTTCTTCGATAGTTTGGACAGAAAAATCTGAAATTTCAAAAATGCTAATGGATCTGTCTGAAGAAGAATTTATTATAGAGCTTAAAAAAAGATTTGGTTCTTATTTAGGAGAGATAAAATTAGAGGGTGAAAGAAAACTTTATCCTTTAAGTTTTGCTTTTGCAAAAAAGTCATATAAGGGTAGAGTTTTGCTTATCGGCGATGCAGCACATTCAATTCATCCAGTTGCAGGTCAAGGGCTTAATCTTGGAATTAGAGATGTAGAAAGTGTTATAAAGCACGTAGTTGCTGCAAAAGCGGCTGGTACTGATGTTGGCAGTAGTTATTTATTAAAGAAAATTTCACGTAACAGATACTTTGATAATTTTACAATGGCGCTTGCAACTGATGGATTAAATAGGATGTTTTCCAACAGAATATTCTGCGCTAAAGCACTAAGAAATCTTGGCTTGATTGCAGTTGAAAATTCAAATTTCCTCAAAAAACGCTTCATTCGGCATGCTATGGGATTTATATAAATCACTATTTTATAGCTAATGCAAGTCAGGTTTCCCACGTCATACCGCCGCGGTATCTTGGCCGCTAACACGTAGCGGGATGACGAATGTATCTGTTCAGCAGTTGTGTTAAAAGTCAATAGAAAAATTGGTGTAGCTGTGGATAAGTACTTTTATCTGTATAAACGTGCTTATCCACAGCTATGCTGGCTCTTAGAACCTGTTAAGGATCTCGAAAATATGAGGTAAAATAAGCATAGTTAAGAAAGAGGTATATCTA
>NZ_JAPQLK010000112.1:0-2614 GCF_028981785.1 Wolbachia endosymbiont of Drosophila leontia | reverse complement strand
AATAATAAGCTACTGATATTCTCCATCTTTTTTATCTTTAATCCATCATAGCTAGCGATGCAACAAAGCCGTCTGGGATCCAGAAAACTTAACTTTAAATAAGTGGCTGCATAATAAAGACTAGATTCCAGACTGGAATGACACCATAGAGGCACTGGGATGACATCCTTCCTAGTGGAGATTACTCTCAAATCACAATGTTCATACAGTTGTGGGCTTAACGGTATCTTTGCAGATACTATGGTAATTTATTCAAAAGACTTACTGAGTGGCAAGATTTCTCCTGATATGCTACAATCTTCAGAAGCAAGTTCCACAAATTTATCTGTTAGTTTATCAGGTGGCACCAATTCAGATCCAGGAAATGCCTGCTCACTACCCACAGGTCCTTCCGTGTATACAGCATTTACACATAATTTTGTATGTTTTGTCTCAGATGCATATATCTGCACCATTATTTCTAGTGCAACTTTACTTGCAGCATACGGCATCCAATATGGATAAGAGGAAGGAGAAAGTGTCATTTCTGAGGTTATGAATATCGCTCTTCCAGCATTAGACTTTTTTAGCATTGGATCTAAGTTTTTTAGTAAGTACCAATTGGCAGTAAAATTTGTATTCATTACGTTCTGTAGCTCTTCAATCTCACAGTCATGAATGGGGTTCAGTTTGCCTAAAATTCCAGCACACGCAACTAATATATCAAGTGCTCCAGATTCTGATAATTTCAGGCTTTCTATCATGTTTGTCAGTATCTTTACATTCTCAAAGTCTAAAAGATCAAGCTGAATTAGTTTCACAGAGCCTTCTTTAAATTCTTCAAGCTCTTCAATTTCATTATATAGTGGCTTGAGATTATCAAGAGATCTTGAAATCAGAATCACACATGCACCTTCTCTTATAAACCTTTTTGCAACAGCAGAGCCTATTCCACCTGAAGCTCCGGTGATTAAAGCTACTTTACCTTCTAACTTACCCATTTCTTTCTCCTTAGCGAGATCCATTGAAATATTTTAGCTGAAAATTGAATTTTGCTCCATATATAAAAATCAAACTTAGCATATAAAAAAATAGTAATGACACTACTACACCACCTAAACTTCCATATATCAAATCCAGTTGGTCAAAGGAAGCTTTTAAGTATTGCTTAAAAGCTGAAGCAGAAATCGTCCAAAGAATAACAGCTACACAAGATCCAGGAAATACGTCTGATAAATTTTGTTTTATGTTTGGTAACATAAAATATAGCCAAGAGACTACTGTGAAAAGTACAAATTCAATAAGTAAATACCTAGTATAACTTAGCCCCTGATAGGAAAAATCAATTAGCATTGGTACTAGTGTAGAAAACACTATAGTTAGAGTTATAATAAGCGTGATTACTAAAAATTGTAATATACTTAGTACTCTTCTTAATATATAAGGCGGCGAAACCGGAACTTTATAGGCCTTATTGAGTATTGTTCTAAGCCCTTCAATTGTCGATGAAGCGGTCCAAACAGCACCTACAATTGCTAAAGTTAGTAAGCTTTGCGGCGGGCCTGATATTATCTCCCTAATACGCGGCATCAAAGATGATAAAATATCCTGTGGCATGTTATCAATGATAAATACCCAGCCAATGTTGTACTGGTCTAAAAAATTTGCGAATGTTGACGCCACAGCCATTAAAACGATGAGAAAAGGAAATATTGATAACAGAATTAAAAATGATAAATACCCTGCATGCTCCACTCCATCATTATGAATTGTGTCAATCAAAGCACGATAAAGGCAATAAACGATGCTGTAAAATTTCTGTAGCACTGCAATATAAACGAACCAAGAAAAGTATTCTAAATGAAATAAAGGATACTTTTAAGCAAAAAATCCTCACCATTTACTTAAATTTAATCAAAGTGAAGGATAATCCAGCATTAAATAGAAATTATCGGAGGCGTAATGAAAAATTTTCTTCTACTTGTGGCTTTAATTCTCTCCTTTGCATTTGATGCAAATGCTGCAAATACTTTTGTTGATAAAAATGATACAACATCATCGGTGATATGCAAGATAATAGGCTATACTCACGGCATAGGTGGACCGATGATCACAATAGTGATAATTGGTGCAGCTTTGCTTGCGATATTCGGCAGAATGCCATGGCCAGCGCTTTTTGCACTCGGTGCGTTCACTGCTGTGTTTTTTGGCGCTCCTGTAGTCGTTTCAAAAATAACACCAGGAGGTGTGATTTGTAAAGACGGTGCAGTAGCGGATAAGTAATAGAAATTATTGGAAGCACAAACGTAGTTTTCTTTACTTGAAAGTGGTCAAGCTGAGCACTTTCAGTGTCTATGAATACCTAATAAATTCTCTTTCTGTAATCATATCAGTTAAAGTTTAGATTCCAGCGTCACGCGCTGGAATGACAAGGCTTATCGTCATGCCGCCGCATACCGTCATACCGCAATTCATTCGCGGTATCTCTAGATCTCGCTAGCGGGATGACAAATATACCGCCGCGGCGCTAACAAGAGATCCCGCTAAGAACCTGTTTAAAATCTTCGTAATAGGAGAGAAATGAAGGAAAGGACAATCATTTGCAAGCTGGTGTTGAGTTTACGTTCGCAATTTT
>NZ_JAPQLK010000111.1:0-4763 GCF_028981785.1 Wolbachia endosymbiont of Drosophila leontia | reverse complement strand
AACTGTTGAGGTAATAAAGCGAAGTGAATTACATTCTTTCGTTGTATTGCCAAAGAGATGGGTTGTTGAGCGATCTTTTGCTTGGTTAGAAAAATGTAGAAGATTGTGGAAAAATTGCGAACGTAAACTCAACACCAGCTTGCAAATGATTGTCCTTTCCTTCGGTGGTTTTCTACTATTCTGTGACTCAATCATCAATATATAAGAATTGCCGTTAACTAACCGATAAGTTACAATCCCCTCAATAAATTCCGATTTTGATGTCATTGGATTAGGAGAATAAAGTAATTTCAGTAATGGATGGGCTTTTAATTGCGATTTTCCCTGTTCAGTAAGCTGGCAGAGAGTAAAAGGTACCGAAGATGCAGCACTTGCAATCATATTAATTGCGCGAAAGGCAATAACATTTTTTATGTAACCTTCCTCAGCAAAACTTACATAATCACGCTTACTCCAACTTGGCTCCATCATTAGCTGCAAAGCAGAATGTTTAGTAAATACTGCGCTTTTTTTTCTTTGAAAAATATTGAGATTCATATATGCCTCCTAAAAAATTGAATTTGTGGTAGAATTATATCAATTGGTGTCACAGGAAGGATATACTAACGTACGAACATTATGTTTGAGAGCAATCTCTACACAATAGTTAAATGGCAGGCACAATAAGGGGTAGCAAAAAGAATGAGCTTTTTTTTTGAGCTGAGCGAAGCCACCTAAGGTAGAAAATGAATCAGGAAGGAGTAAAAATATATTTAATATTTATATGATGTACTTACTTATAAATATCTTTTCTGTGTCCTATCTCTGTGATAACCACTTCATATTTTATAATATTTACGGAATAGATAACGCGATAATCACCTACCCTTAATCTTCTTTGTCCTTTAAATCTGTAATATAATGGCTCACCAAGGTTAATGGGATCAACTGTAAGGCGCTTATTTATCGCATTTATGATCCTTAATCTTATTGTTTTTGGAAGAGCTGGAAGGTCTTTCTCAAGAACGCTTTCTATGAAGATAATATTGTATTCCAGTCTACATCCTCACTTCTAATTTTCTTTACACCTGAAACATTACGTTTAGCAGCACGCTCAATTAGTATTTTATCTTCCTCATTTTCAATTGCTTCTTGTATTAGCTTCTCTGTTAGTTCTTTAATGGACTTATTTCTTATTTTAGCCAGTCCAGCAAGACACTCTGAAATTTCGTTGTTGAAAGTTATGCTAAATTTTGAGTTTGCCATATATTTTACCTAAAATCTACTAGTAATTGTATAACATTTTTCTGAATTTTTCAATAAAAAAAGTTGCCTATACGTAAAGAGGACCTGTGTTGACAAATAATTAAACATTTGTCATGTACTATGTTTGTTAAGGAGAAATAGCACAGAAGTTAGTATTAAGTATACTAGGAATAAGAAAGGCTGCGCCCAGTGTCACACACTGGAATAACAGGAAAAAACGAACTGCTATACTAAAAAAAAAGAAATTGAACATGACAGAATGGCTAATATCTAATCAGCTTATTGATTATAACTGTGCCGTAAAATCTATGGAAGAGAAAATTCAACAAATTCACAATAATTCAGCAGACGAATTGGTATGGCTACTCCAGCACCCTCCACTTTACACTGCAGGAATCAGTGCAACAGCTGATGACATTGTTGAAAAACTATTTCCCATATATAAAACAGGAAGGGGTGGTAAACACACATATCATGGTCCAGGACAGCGCATTATATATTTAATGTTAAACCTTAAAAAAAGAAACAAATGCGATACAAAGCTATATATTAGAGATCTAAGTAAGTGGATCATAAATGTTTTAAAGCAATTTAATATACTTGGAGAGTTTAGAGAAGATAGAATAGGCATTTGGGTAAACCATAACGGAGTAGAAAAAAAAATTGCAGCTTTTGGTATCCGTTTAAGAAAATGGGTAACTTATCATGGCATAGCGCTTAACGTCTTTCCAGACCTCTCTCACTATAAGGGTATTATTCCTTGTGGGTTGCAAGGTTGTGGCGTCACGTCAATGGAAGAACTAGGAGTGAAAGTTCCACTCTCTGAATTGGATGATATACTAAAAAAAGAGTTTTATAAGATATTTTAATGATTGTTTACCTTTCATACTTCATTCTCACTTTATGTGCTAACACAGGTATTCATGCAATCGACCAAGTTGATATTATTGCTCCTTCTTCGAAGGGAAAAGAATTAGATCTGACTACTATAAAAGAATATGTAGAAGCTTTGGATTTTAATCCCCATATTTCGGAGAAAATATATAGTAATGATAATCCATTTTATTCCAACTCTGATGAATTCAGAGCAAATGATTTGATTAGTGCACTAACCGGTGATAGTAAAATAATCTGGTGTATCAGAGGAGGAGAAGGGGCTTCTCGGTTAATTCCCTATCTAGAAAAGTTACCCAATGATAAAAAAGAAAGGATTGCTCAAAACAAAAAAATCCTCATAGGCTATAGCGATATAACTGCCTTGCACACCTATCTACAAGCTAAATATAATTGGCAAACTCTTCACGGCACCATGTTGGAAATGATAGTAAATAACTCCATTTCTGAAAGCTCTGTTAAAAAACTGAAAGAGTTAATTCTTAACAAGCAGGATTCTATCAGATTTGACAAGCTAAAGATGATAAATAATGGCATTAGACTAAAAGATGGCAGATTAAAGTCTAAAATCATCGGTGGTAATATGACTCTAGTTGAAAACAGTATAGGAACTGTTTGGCAAATAAATGCGAAAGGTAAAATTCTATTTTTAGAGGACATAAGAGTCTACCCATACGCAATAGAGCGCAGTTTAGATCACCTAAAACAAGCTCACATCTTTGATGGAGTACATGCAGTAATCTTTGGGGATTTCGTTAACTGCTATAACGATAACCTTGTTGAAGTTGTAAAAGAAAGGTTTGCAAAAAGTGTTAACTTTCCTGTATTTACAATGAAAGGGGTAGGCCATGGACATACAAATGATCCTTTACCTTTTAACACTCACGCTATTATTAGCGTTCAAGACGAAAAAGAAGGTTTGTTTTTTATGGACGTGCAGAATTTAGCTAATCTTATAGCTAACGCGAGCTCTACGTCATACCGCCGCAGTATCTCTTAGCCGCTAACACGTACTTAACCGTCATACCGCGATTCATTCGCGGTATCTCTAGATCCCGCTAACACGTAGCGGGATGACGGTTGTCAGGGTGTCATGCAAGTAGCTGACTACTTGGATCTGGTAGGCTCAAATCACAATGCCCGTAAAGCTGCGACCCTAGAGCTACTATCTCTCACCCACTGCAAATATTGCACGGTACTATCCACTTGATCATCGTGTCGAGTTTCAGGAAACATTAAAATCTCATACTCAAAATCGTTCAGCCATACTGCTTGGTGCAGCAGAAAAACCTTGCCAGACTCTATAATCGGAACAATTTGATAAAATCGAGTGAGTTTGTCATCATGTGGTACTATTTCGATAATTGGTAAATCACTGTTTGTCTTTAGCTCTTGCACCAATTGCTGACCACTTGTTTTTGCTTCGATTAAAATTGCGTGCGGTGTCCATCTTGCAGCTAGTGACAGAACTTGCTCTTTAAGCTTTGGATACTCAAGCTTTGCTCGATATACATCGAGTAAATAGAATTTATTGCCCACTTTTGTCCAGGTGGTGCAGACGCTAAAGTTGCTCATGCTGCTTGTTGAAACTGCAGTGTCCCAGCTCTGAGTGACATATGAGAGACTATCAGAAAAATTTCTATAGCGCTTCAGCCACTCTCGTTTAATTATACCACTTGAAAGTGGCAGAGGGTTTTGTTGATATTGTGCAGCAAAAGCGTAACTTCCAAGTTCAACCTTTATCATCTCAACTTCTTCTTTTCCTCCATCGAGGGGATATAGCAACTGACCTTCTTCTCTTGAGTATAATATTACGGGTGGTGTCATTCTAGCACTTGATGCTGTAATCCAGCTTTTGTACTCATTTGTAGTTACTCGGGTGACAGGAACAAGAAAAGGAGGCGCTGGCTTTTTGATTGAATAGATAATCTCCTTATTTTCAGATATCATCGGTAAACAAGTATGGTTCCATATGTTTTTCGGTTTGGAGAGAAGGTGCCCGGTTAAATCTTCTTGATGTAGCCTATGCATCACAAGAACAATTACTCCTTTTTTTCTATTGTTGAGCCTGGCTACTAAAGTCTGGTCAAACCAATTTGTAGCACGCTTTCTAAACGTTTCACTCAAAGCTTGGGCGGGACTCAGTGGATCATCCACGATGATGAAATCACCACCTTCACCTGTTAACGTCCCTCCAACTGACGTTGCGATTCTGTATCCTCTCTGCACTGTTTGAAATTTGTATTTGGTATTCTGATCTTTGGATAGTCCTACCTCTGGAAACAGCTCTCTATACCAACTAGACTGCATTATGCATCTTGTATCGAGCGAGTGCTTTTCGCTAAGCAGCCGAGAGTAGCTTGCAACTATTATTCTTGCAGTTGGCTGATTTCCCAGTATCCATGCGGGCCACGCAACACTAGCACACAGGGACTTCATTGAACGCGGAGGCATATTGAATATTATTCGCCTCATTTTGCCAACATTTGCCGCTTCAAGTCTGTCTGCTATGACTTTTATATACTGATAATCATTAGAACCTGTTTAAAATCTTCGTAATAGGAGAGAAATGAAGGAAAGGACAATCATTTGCAAGCTGGTGTTGAGTTTACGTTCGCAATTTT
>NZ_JAPQLK010000110.1:0-2133 GCF_028981785.1 Wolbachia endosymbiont of Drosophila leontia | reverse complement strand
TTGTTGCAATAAAATAGAAACAAAAGTGCTGTCCCTTGCACTCTTTGGATAATTTAATGATAAAAAATTTAGAGAGAAATTTTATACACTATCGCTGATATTTTTCCTTAAGTTGACGCCATTGCCTGAACGGATACAACTTAATTTTTAATCTGCAGGAGTCAAGTTGAGGATGTCCAATTTTCCACTTTCTTTATAGCATAACATACTTCAGCGCCTCTTGCTCCTCTTGAAGTCCAATGGGCTCACCACTTATGTGTAAATTAATCGTTAATGTTGTACACGTTCTTTTCTTTTTCTACTCTCTCTTGCTCTTCAATACAATATATAGCAAGCGGATTAGCTTTAAGTCTTTCGACTCCTATTTCTTCTCCTGTTCCATCGCAGTAACCATAAGTGCCTAATTTTATTTTTTCTAACGCCTCCTTAATTTTTTCTTTTCTATCTTTTCGACGCTTGATTAATTCCTCGTTTCCACTATCTCCATCAGAATAGTATGTATCAATACTATTCTCTTCTAGTTCTTGTTTCTCCAGCTCAGCGAGTATTGACTGTAACTTTAAGCTGAAGTATTCCAGTTGTTTTACGCTCATATATTCTTCATCTTCTGAAGGAGTGTAATCTTCTGGTGACTTTATTTTTGGTAACTTTTCCATAATTGCATTATCAAAAAAATAATAAAACCTATATAATTTATGAACAAAAAATTATACTACCTCAAAGTAAACACTATAATTTATAATAAACATTTAAAAGCCTAGTATGATCGATTCAGTAAAAAAATTAGTAATAGATGATAAGAACTTTACCTATATAGTATGTATTTTTATCATAATGTTAAGTTTATCTTCATTTACACTTAAAAACAACAATAAACAAGAAGTTATGTTAACATTAACATGGATATGTGCTACATTTGTTTTGCAGATTTCTACAAATAATTTGTTTACATCTGATTATCATGATGGAATATTAGAGCAAATCTTTGTACAGCCACTCTCTTCTAGGCTTATAATTGCTTATAAAATTTTCGCTCACTGGTTATTATTTGGGTTACCGATTTCAGTAATTTCTTCCATATTCAGCTTTGCAATTCTAGGCAATAGTATTGAACACTCAATAGCAGTTGGAGTGTCTCTATTATTTAATACGCTGATAATCATTAATATTTCAGCTACTGGAAATGCATTGATGATTGGTCGAAACAACTTAGCATCAGGAGTATCGCAAATTCTTGTTTTGCCAATGATAATGCCAACCTTTGTGTATTTTAAAATGCTAACTCAATTTGAAAATTTATCCTTGAATATTTATACACTACTAATCACCATCTTAGTTTTTGTTATTTTGATTGTTAACAGCACCATAACTACTCACATGGCACTAAAATTTGCTGTGGAACAGGATTGAAAAATCTTACTGTTATTCAGTAGACTTCTTGCATAACCTAGAAAAAAGGCAAATAGTTATTATAGATTTAGGTTTATCGACAATTTGAAAAACCTTCATTCCAGCATCCTTCCCTGTCATCCAAGTAGCCCTTCGTTGTCATCCCAGTGTCAAAAACTGGGATAACAGCTAACCTGACAACCGTCATCCCGCTACTTGTTAGCGGCTAAGAGATACCGTGACGGTATGACGGTTCGCGGTGGCATGACGATAAGCCTCATCATCCCGCTACGTGTTAGCGCTGCGGCGGTATGACGATTCGCAGCGGCATGACGAGAAAGGGGCTACTTGGATGATACCTTTTTTCTACTTAGTTTGGGTTATGCAAGAAGTCTATTCCTTCATAAGGAGAAGTAGTTAAAGGAATTTACTCTATTTCTCCCTCTTTTTTTATTATTTTTAATCTATAGTTAACGTAAAAGAGATATGCAAAAACTCTATTGATCCATAGTCTGCAAATTATTAATAACACTTACTTTAAAGAACCTCACTTTACGCTGATCTTTGAGCGCTCTTCTGTGGTATTTTGTAAGAACCTGTTAAGGATCTCGAAAATATGAGGTAAAATAAGCATAGTTAAGAAAGAGGTATATCTATGCAAAAAAGCTATCCAAGCGATATAAGTAAAGAACAATTTAAAAAAATTAGACCAATACTGGAGAGTAGCAGAAAGAAAACAAAACC
>NZ_JAPQLK010000109.1:0-5189 GCF_028981785.1 Wolbachia endosymbiont of Drosophila leontia | reverse complement strand
ACGACAACCGTCATCCCGCTACTTGTTAGCGGGATCTAGAGATACCGCGAATGAATCGCGGTATGACGGTCTGCGGCGGTATGACGTAGGACTGCTGTCATTCAAGTAGCTGAAACTGGAATGACACGTCATAAAGGAACCAGTGTCAGCTACTTGGATGATACCTTTTTTCTACTTAGTTTGGGTTATGCAAGAAGTCTATTTACTTCTTAACTTGACGCACATGATGTCTTGCAGCATCATCTACTGTCTCTAAATAAATCATTGCTAGACATATACCACTGTGTACTTCTACGGATACCTTATTGCCTAAACTTCGATTAAAGCAAGAATTTTTTCCCGGAAAAGCAAGATTACTAAGGTGCAGTTCCCATTCTAATCCTTTAGTTGATATTTGAGCTCTCGGTGTATCAAGTAAAGATATTTTAGTACTTTTTGGCAAAGAAAAAAAATGGGTAATACCTTTTTGTAAAGTGTAACCTACCATGGGAGGTGAAGGTGTGTAAAAGATACTGCCCGTACTTAGAAAAATGTTAATATTCTGTAGTATGTGATCAATTGCTCCTCCAGTAATACCCGTTACTATTGATGGCAATAACTTTACTGTTTTTAAGTGAGCCATTGCTTTAGAAAAGTCGCAATAATCTTGATCAGGTAGATATATCGTATTCAAATTAGCACGTAAATCCAGATTTACGCTATCCAAATCTCCTACTACAAGATCAGGTTTTACGCCAATTGATAGAAGCTTGTTTGCTCCTCCATCTACAGCAATAATGGGTATATCTCGTTTAAAAAACGATGAGCTCGGTATTTTTCCATTTAGCACTACAATAGAACGATATTGTTGTTGTGTACTGCAGTGCAGCACATGATCATGGTGCAGGTTTTGCATCGTAGTAACATTTTTGAATAATTGATATTATGCTAATCACTAATCCAGCAATATTGCTAAGCACCACAAAAATTGAGCTCTGGTAAAGACCATAGCCAATCCAAGACAATGAACAAATAAGATAGTTTACTAACATTAACATCGATACATCACGAGTAACTTTAGTGATATATGCTTTATATACTTGAGGTGATAATCCAATTAGAGATGCAATTAACGCAACGAAGCCGAAGCATTCTTCAATATTTATATACATACATTTTCCTACGCTTGCTTTAACAATATCAGGTTCGAAGGGTTGTACTTTATGTACTCTCAGCTTTTCTAGAGCACCCCTAATGCGTGTAATTTATAACATCATTTAGTCTATTAATCAAGAAATTAATAGTGACTTGCATTTATGAAACCCAATCGGCTTCTATGCTAATTATTATCTAAACTAATCGTCGGTTGTGCATCTTGCTCAGAGATTAGGGCAACCAACAAATTATTTATCAATTGAACCTTTTGCTTGCCATCTAATTGTAAGCTTTTGTTTTTTTCAAAATGAGCTATTACTTCCTCGACAATTCCCATTGCATTCTGCACTATATGCCTTCTTGCCGAAGCGATAGCATGTGCTTGTTGACGCCTTAACATTGCTTGTGCAATCTCGGACGAATACGCCAAATGCGATATTCTTGCTTCTGTAATCTCAATTCCTGCAATATCTAATCTTTGTTGTAACATTGACCGCAATTCATCTGAAATTTTATCAGAATTTTTACGTAAAGATTCCTCATCGCTTTCGCTATCATACGGATAATTGCTCGCCAATTCTCTAATTACCGAGTCACTCTGTACAAAAACAAATTCGTGATAGTTGTTAACATTATAATACGCCTTTGCAGGACTGCTCACTCTCCAAACAATTACTGCAGAAATCTCTATTGGACTTCCATTTGCATCATTAACTTTTATTTTTTCTGTGTTAATATTCTGAAATTTTAGGGAAACTATATATTTGCTTGAAAAGGGAAGCGTTACACATATTCCAGACTTAAAATAAGTTCCAGTATAATGACCAAAAAATTCTATCACTCTTGCTTCATTAGGGTCATTAATAAAAAATCCTTGAAGAAAAGTCAAAATTGAAACGGCAGCAACTCCAAGTGCAATTGTGTTGTCATATGCCAAAAAAAGCAGCGATAAAATTAATCCTAGCGCTATTAGTACAGGAAAAGCCCGAATTTGACTCAAATTTCTATCGTTTATCGTATTCTTATCCATATTGTCTTTAAACTTCTTTTTCACTTGAACTCTCTCTGTTGATCGTTTTATTTATCTTATTTACAAATAGTTTAAACTCTCTTAATTCATGATCAGGCAATTTTACTTCAGTTTTATGCGCTATCGTAAGCGGATCGATGTGTTTGCCGTTATATATAACTTCGTAATGTAAATGAGGGCCTGTTGCAACACCAGTGCTACCAACATAGGCGATGACCTGCCCCTGCTTTACTTTAGAGCCTAACTTTATATCGCCACTAAATCTACTTATATGCGCATAACAGGTTGAATATTCATTTTTGTGTTTTATTTTGATGTAATTTCCATAGCCACCATTCTTTCCTATATATTCTATCACACCCTCTGCAGCAGCGTATATGGGAGTGCCAAGTTTAGCTGCATAATCCACTCCTTTGTGAAAAGCAATTTTACCGCGAACAGGATGCTTTCTATTGCCAAATTTTGAGGATATGCGATAATCTCCATTTAAAGGATTTGCAAAAATTTCGCCATTTTCTAAGCTTATTCCTTCTTTATTAAAATACCTTTCTTTGCCGTCTTGCGATTTATAATGATATAAACTAATAGCTTTCTTGT
This sequence comes from Wolbachia endosymbiont of Drosophila leontia, assembly GCF_028981785.1. Classification (NCBI taxonomy): domain Bacteria; kingdom Pseudomonadati; phylum Pseudomonadota; class Alphaproteobacteria; order Rickettsiales; family Anaplasmataceae; genus Wolbachia; species Wolbachia endosymbiont of Drosophila leontia. The sequence goes on along the minus strand of NZ_JAPQLK010000109.1, from coordinate 2,428 downwards.
TTATTGTCAGTGAAGCATATAAAATTTTTTCTTCAGTCTTCTGATTATTAGGCAATCTCTCAAAAAGAACCTCCAATTTACTCTTCGGCACAATGTCTTTTTTAAAATCAACACCGAAATCTTTATATATGTTGATCAATTTCACCACTGTATTTGGCGCCAACCCTTGCTCAATTCCCGTGGCAAAAAAGGAAGATTTTATGGTACTGGATATGAATAATAACCTTCTATCATGGTTGCTTTCTGTCACCTCAAAATCCTCTCCTGTCATTCCAGCGCTTGACGCTGGAATCCAGTTTTTATTATACAATCGCTTGATGTGTTCATTTGTAATTGAATTTTCTGGATCCCAGTGTCTAGGCACACAACTGTACGAACATTTCAATTTGCGGGCGGTGTCATTCCAGTGCTTGACACTGGAATCCAGCTCTTTGACTGACAATGCTGCATAGTGTGCTTGAATTTTTCTGGATCCCAGTGTCTGGGCACTGGGATGACACCCTACACACTGGAACAGCACTGCAAGATCTGTTGATGTTTCAGCAGCATATGCTGGTAAAGTACAAAGCAATACAAATATTACCAGCCTCATAGCTTATCAACAAAAGTAAAATTACCTTCCACATACTGTACATCATCATTATCTTCCAGCTCTTCAACCAATGCAGATAATTTATCAATCAACTCTTTATCGCTAATTTCAATCAGATCTTTTGGCTGCCGTGAAAGACGAGCAAGTTCTGGTTCTCCGAATTTTGCATAAAAGGCATCGCGTACTTTACCAAAATCTTTTATTTCACAAGTTATAACGTGTAATCCTTCTTTGTCATTTTCCTCAACATTCAATACTTCTAATTCGATTCCATGACTGAATAAATCATCAAAATTCACGCCCTCTGCTTTATAGACGATTAAGCCTACATGATCGAAAAGGTAACTAACACTTCCTGTTTCTCCTAAATTTCCACCTTTACGAGAAAAGATATAACGTACCTCAGAAGCAGTACGGTTGCGATTATTAGTCAAGGCATGGACAATGAGTGCAGTGCCAGAAGGCCCATGACCTTCATATTGTATTTCCTCGTAATTTTCTCCAGCAACGTTACCAGTTGCATTTTTTATTGCTGTTTCTATTTTATCTTTTGGTAGATTTTCCTTGCGTGCAGCAAATATAGCAGAGCGAAGGCGCGGGTTGAGTTCGGGATCGGGCAGCCCTTGCTTCGCAGCAACTGTTATTTCTCTAATCATCTTCGTAAATTTTTGAGAGCGCTTTGCATCCTGAGCGCCTTTCCGATGTTTTATATTTGAAAATTGTGAATGACCAGCCATATTCAAATAGTTAAAAACCTAATTATATATCAAAGCATAGAAAAAACTAAAGCAAATTTTCAAGCCTCCGGCTTGGCATCTTGCAGGTTTTCTGCTAATAACATACTTTCATACTGCTTAGCTTCTAAGTCAAGGCCAATAGCTGAATGGGCTGCTATTAAATGGTTAATAGACTTAGAAAAATATTTAGAATCCTTATAGCTTGCCATATTCTGGAAACGCTTAATTGCTGCTAAATATTCACCACGCCTCAGGTAAAATTTACCGATAGAGTACTCTTTTGTTGATATATGCTCTGTGATTAGCTTTGCTTTTTCCTTCATCTCGTCTACATATTCGCTGCCTGGAAAGAGATTAATGTACTCAGTGGCTAGCTCTAAAGTTTTATATGCAGTTTGCTGTCCAAGTTGCACTTTATTAATTTGCATGTAATAAGATAATACTCTTAAGTAGTATACATATGGTAAATCTTCACCATTTGAATAAACATATATATAATCATCCATATCACTTGCAGCACTTCTATAGTTACCCATATTATAGTGAGAAACCCCAGATAATAATTTTGCTTTCCTTGCCCAATAAGAGAAAGGGTACAAATCCTCTATCTTTTGAAATGCCCTAATAGCTTGTTTATATTTTTTCTGGTCAAAAAGTTCAACTGCTTCTTCATATAGTTCAGTTTCAGTTTTTTCAAGATCATTCGCATACGATTGTGTAAAGGAGCAAATTAGAAAAATAAAGCACGTGATTAAAGTCTTATACATAAGATTTTTCTCGATCAAAATAAAGTATAGACCTAAATATTACTTAAATAAATAAATAAATTTCTTAGAACCTGTTTAAAATCTTCGTAATAGGAGAGAAATGAAGGAAAGGACAATCATTTGCAAGCTGGTGTTGAGTTTACGTTCGCAATTTTTCCACAATCTTCTACATTTTTCTAAGAACCTGTTAAGGATCTCGAAAATATGAGGTAAAATAAGCATAGTTAAGAAAGAGGTATATCTATGCAAAAAAGCTATCCAAGCGATATAAGTAAAGAACAATTTAAAAAAATTAGACCAATACTGGAGAGTAGCAGAAAGAAAACAAAACC
>NZ_JAPQLK010000108.1:0-6498 GCF_028981785.1 Wolbachia endosymbiont of Drosophila leontia | reverse complement strand
AATCAAGTTTCCTTGGTTTTGTTTTCTTTCTGCTACTCTCCAGTATTGGTCTAATTTTTTCAAATTGTTCCTTACTTATATCGCTTGGATAGCTTTTTTGCATAGATATACCTCTTTCTTAACTATGCTTATTTTACCTCATATTTTCGAGATCCTTAACAGGTTCTTAAGAGGTATGACTAGTATAGTAAAACTTCTTTTGGAAAAAGGTGCTAACATTAATATCCAGAATAATCTGGGTAGAACTGCATTACACCATGCTACTTCTACTAATAATGCTGATATGGTTGAATTTCTTCTGAAGGCAGGAGCCAAAGCTAATATAAAGGATAATAATGGTAGAAAACCATCTTCTTTTACTGAAAATAAAAAAATAATGGGTTTACTTAAAAATCCACCAGCTAGATGCCTTTCTGATGTTATAGTTAGCTGTCTTTCAACGCCCACTTCTGTTTTTTGTGGAAAGTAATATGGATTGATGTATTAGTCAATAGATGCACTTCAGGTTATTTAATTTGCTAGAAAAATGTTGTAGAATGGCTTTTGCCATTCTACTTTTTGAAGTGCAACTTTCCAATTCTATAGCTAACATAAGACTATCTCAAGACCTCGCCATCTCGCTGCTTGTTAGCGCCGCGGCGGTATGACGTAGAGAGATCTTATTTATTATATCTATAACACTGAAGTTTACAATCAGAACAAACCACCTGGCCACGTGAAACTGATTTCAGTTTATCAGTTGAAACTTGATTTGAGCAGAATATGCATTTTATTGTGTTGCTTGGAGTAAGTGAGTTATCAACAGCAACTCTATCATCAAAAACAAAACACTCACCTTCCCAATTACCATTTTTATTATAAGTTTTTTCAAGGTAAGAAAGAATGCCGCCTTTAAGATGGTAAACATCACTAAATCCAAGGCTTTTCATATATGCTGTAGATTTTTCGCATCTAATTCCACCAGTGCAGTACATAGCTACTTTCAGGTCTTTACTCTCAGAAAATGACTCTGTCCACTGAGGAAACTCACGGAAACATTGTGTGTGTGGATTAATTGCATTCTTAAACTTGCCTAATTTCACTTCATACTCGTTTCGTGTATCTATTACTAAAACGTCAGGTTGAGAAGTAAAATCATCCCAATGCTCTGGATCAACATATTTACCCTTAAGGGAAATATCAAGATTGCTTACACCAAGATTCACAATCTCTCTTTTTAATTTTACCTTCATCTTGCTAAATGGTTGATATTCTGCTGCACTCTCTTTCCATGTAAGGTCCCTTAGCCTATAATCAGAACGTAGAAAATCGAACATTTTATCAATTGCGTTTCTTTCACCAGATATTGTTGCATTAACACCCTCTTCTGCAAGGAGTATAGTACCCTTTAATTCAATGTTGTCGCATGCAGCTTTTATTTCGTCTTTCATGTCATAATAATTAGAAAGTTCTACAAAATGATAGAAAGTTGCAATGACGAAGCTCATGATTATTCACTTATCAACTAAAAACATGATATACAAAATTATAAAGATATTCAATGGTACGGCTGTTAATTACTGGATATCTTCAGTTTTTGCATATAATATTTTAATATAAAATATAGATTCAAATTAATGTTTTTAAGAGTATTTAAAAATATATTCTTATTTCTAGTAAGTATATTATTCGTCTGTCCAATATTATCATTAATATCAATTCTATTTACAGATACAGCAAATTCCGGATGGGTAATCAGCACACTTTTCCCCGAATATATACTGAGTACGTTAATTTTGATGATAGGAGTGGGGGGAATATCTTTCATATTTGGAGTAATTCCAGCTTGGCTCACCACATTTTTTTCATTTCCTGGAAGTAAAATTTTTGAGATTGCTTTATTCTTTCCAATATCGATTCCTGGATATATAGTGGCGTTCGTCTATGTAAATACACTAGAGTTTTCAGGTCCGGTGCAGAGCCCATTAAGAGACATTTTAGAGTGGAGCAAAGGTGACTATTGGTTTCCTGAAATAAAATCCCTAGGTGGTGGAATATTAGTAATGGGATTCAGCCTATATCCATACGTTTATATGTTAGTCCGCTCAAGTCTAAAGAATGTTAGTAACTCAGTCACTATTGCGTCAACACTTGGGTTCTCCTCATTGAAGAGCCTGTTTTCTGTCATCATACCCTCCATACGCCCATCAATTATAGCTGGGTTGTCTTTGGTACTAATGGAAGTAATTACAGATTTCGGCACACCACAGTTTCTTGCTATTGATACTTTTACGACAGGAATATATCGCACCTGGTTTTTACTGCATGACAAATATTCAACTACTGTTTTAGCAGTTGCAGAGTTGATTTTCGTTGCAACACTAATAGCTATCGAAAAAAAACTACAAAAAAAAGGAATATCCTACTCTTCAATCAATACCAATTCAGATTATCACAACAAACGGAGCATAAGTGGCGCTATACCGTTGACCTTTGCTTATCTTATGTGTGTATTGCCGATATTAATAGGTTTTATTTTGCCAATGATTCCGCTCATATATTGGAGCATAGAGAAGGGGTTTTTCATATACGAAGCAAGATTTTGTAACATAATAGCAAATAGCATTAGTTTATCATTTATCACCGCATTAATCTCAATTAGCATTGCAATAATGATTGGATATACGGCGCGTAAAAATAAGGTAATCAACAATATAGCGCGTCTCATTTCTTTAGGCTACGCAATTCCAAATGCAATTATCGCAATTAGTATAATAATATTTTTAAGCAGAATATCCTCTTTCATTACTCAATATGTTGTGGAAATTAGCTTAGTAGGAACTATTGGCGCATTAGTTTACTCATATTTATTCCGTTTTTTTGCTATATCTTTCAAGGCGGTAGAGTCAGGGCTCAAAAAAACACCAAATGAAATTGAGTGGACTGCATATACCATGGGTCACGGACCTATTTCCACATGTTTGAATGTTCATATCCCTCTCATCAAGAAGAGTATATTATCGGGATTTTTGCTCGTATTTATGGATACTATCAAAGAGCTCACAGCAACACTCATTATAAGACCATTTAATTTTGAAACTATATCAACTAGAATATATGAACTTGTAAGCGATGAGCGCTATAGAGAAGCTGCCCCATTTTCGTTAATAATAGTTATAATAGGCTTAATCTCTACAATAACCTTATTTACACTTGATGATAAGGATAAAAAATAAACGTAACTGTTCACAGATTTCCACTTAATTCTTCAATCTCACTAACAGAAAGGCCAGTAAACTTAACAATAGTGTTGACATCAACATTATTAGCCAGCATTGCTTTTGCGACTTCAATTTTCCCTTTCTCTACACCTTTTTGTATACCTTTCTCTTCAGCAAGATCAAGTCTGTATTCAAGAATAGCTTCTTCTTTGCGTAGATCCATTATCCTTTCTTCATAGGCTACTAAATCTTTTTCGTTCCAACGAAACTTGTCTAATTCATCATATGCTAGCTTTATTATTGGCGCTTTTTCTGCTATCTCTTTTAAGTCCTCTTCTGTTGTTTCTTCTGCGTATTTAAAAAAGAAACACCACCTTTCTACTGTACTTTCTAACTGCTCTACTTTATTTTTTGCAAATTTAGGCAACTCAATAAAGACAAACTGAAAATCTTTTAAGTAATGGCCGTTAGTTTTTATATCACGTATATTGTGAGTAGAAATATAATCAACTTCTTCAGGAAGTAAGTTACAATTTGATATAGCAATAAAGAAGACTTTCTTTAAATCAATGTAGTTGCCAGATTTATCTAATTGTCTTGAGTAGGCTTTAGCGGCATATAATTGAGCGCGTTTTTCGAAGCCCTTGTCTCTAGCGAGCTGCATTTCTGCTATATATCTATTTCCGTGAGAATCCTTGCAGAGAACATCAACAATACTTTGTTTATCAGAGGCAACTTCGGGATCCATAATAGTGCTAAGAAACTCAACTTCTTGTATTGCATTTATCTCAGTAAACCCTAAAATATCGTTCAAAAAGTGGATCAGGATATTCTTATTTTTTTCCGTTCCAAAGATTTTTTTGAAACACAAACCATTGCGAGGATCGAGAAATTTTGAAAGAGCCATGGCAAAAATGCTTGAAAATATTAATAATTATACACTATTATTAACAATTATTCAACCATATTTTCGAAGATAGCTAGTTTCTGTATTTATTTTAAATTGAAGAAAGCTCAAATGAAAGATCGTGCTTTGCTAAAAATCGCAGAATGCAGTCTGGTTACAAATAAACTATTTTGATAGTTAATGGGGTCTAGTTTTGACGTATGGACTATCCAAAGAAAAGGGTGGTACCATAACCTCAAAAATTTTTATGCTTTCTTCATTCAGAAATTCATACTTACCCTGCATTATTCCTGACGGTACATTTAAGTATGTTCCACTTGTGTATTTAAATACCTCTCCAGATTTTATCACAGGCTGTTCTCCGATAACACCAACTCCGGCAATTTCATTTACTTTGCCCTTATAATCTATTATTTGCCAATGACGACTTAACAATTGAATAGTTGATTGGCTTTTGTTTTTTATCTTAACGTTATACATCCATACATAGCAATTTTCATAAGGAATGGATTGCTCTTCAATGTAAATTGGTAAAACTGTAACTTTAACAAAGTTGGTAGTCAATGTGTATTCTAGAATCATTATAGAATATTCATGATAAAAAGATAATATTCTAATTATATGCTTTTTTCATAGATTCTTCAAGTATACTTTAATTAGGAAATATCAATTTATAGTATGAATGAACCAGATGCACTGAGCAAAAAAGTAATAGGAATAATAGGTGGTGGACAATTAGGTAAAATGACTGCTATCGCTGCAACAAAACTTGGACAAAAAACACATGTTTTTGCCAGTGCTAAAGACGATCCGGCTTGCTCTGTTGCTGATGATTTCACAATAGCAGATTTCTCTAATAAGAAAGCTCTTGAATCTTTTGCACAGAGTGTGGATTTAGTTACTATTGAGTCTGAAAATATTCCATGTAGTGCAATTGATATCGATGTAAATTTTTATCCGGGTAAAAAAGCGTTACACATTTCGCAGAACAGACTGAGAGAAAAGGATTTTATTAAAAACTTGGGTATAAAAACTGCTAACTATAAGAGTATACAAAATTATAATGAGCTACTGAAAAGCAGTAGAGCTTTTGGCTATCCAATAAGGCTGAAAACAACAGAAATGGGTTACGATGGAAAAGGACAATATGTGCTTGAGAATGATTCTGAAGTGAAGCAATTTGCTTCCTTTGATTGGAATACAGAGTACATTCTTGAAGCAAGTGTTGATTTACTGAAAGAGGTTTCAATAGTCGTTGCAAGAGATAAAAACTGTAAAGTAGCTTTTTTTCCTATAGCAGAAAATTACCACGTTGATGGAATACTTGATACTTCAACAGTGCCAGCTAAAATAGATAGCAAATTAACTCAAGAGGTACAACGAGCTGCAAAGAAAATAGCAAATGCGCTTGATGTAATAGGAATTCTGGCTATTGAATTTTTTGTTACTAAAGATAACGAATTGTTAGTTAATGAACTAGCTCCCAGACCTCACAATTCTTGCCACTGGAGCTTGGATGCATGTAACGTTAGTCAATTTGAACAGCTAGTTAGGATAATATGCGGGCTACCTATGCAGGAAGTAGTATTATGCTTTCCTTGTATGACGAAAAATATAATAGGTAATGATATATATGATTCTCATAAGTGTTTGAGCAACGAAAAAGCTAGTTTAACCATATATGGGAAAAAAGAGGTTAGGGATAAGCGTAAAATGGGACATGTCAATATAGATTTAAGTTAACAGTTTTTCTACGTCATACCGCCACAACTGTACGAACATTGTGATATGATGAGATGTTACATAGTAAACGGTGTCATTCTAGCACCTCTTTTCCCGTCATCCCGCTGCTTGTTAGCGGGATCTCATTTCACTTTGTGAAGGTGTCATCCCAGCACCTCTTTTCCCGTCATTCCGCTGCTTGTTAGCGGGATCTCATTTCACTTTATGAAGGTGTCATCCGAGTATCCTGACTACTTGGATCCAGGAATTTTATTAAGTTGGTAAGCATAAAAGTGGCTGATCTTATGTTAAAACACAACGTTCTTGATGAGATTACAGCAAGGCTGGGTTCCAGCGTCAGCTACTTGAATGACAGCAGTCCTACGTCATGCCGCCGCGGTATCTCTAGATCCCGCTAACAAGTAGCGGGATGACGATTGTCGTTTAGCCATAAATATTAAGAAATTTACCAAATAAAAAAAAGGCAAAAGAAGCCCCGTGGTTGGCTAATTACTTAGAACCTGTTAAGGATCTCGAAAATATGAGGTAAAATAAGCATAGTTAAGAAAGAGGTATATCTATGCAAAAAAGCTATCCAAGCGATATAAGTAAAGAACAATTTAAAAAAATTAGACCAATACTGGAGAGTAGCAGAAAGAAAACAAAACC